>JAAYJF010000069.1 GCA_012523075.1 Clostridiales bacterium
CTGCCTGAAAACACTTTGCACATCAAATTAGTACAGGCAAAGGTGTCTCACGCCAATATACTTTCCATAGACACTTCGGAAGCTGAAAAAATGCCTGGAGTATTTAAGGTAATTACTTATAAGGACGTACCCGGAACAAACAGGATAAACGGTCTGGCGTTCCCCCAGAACAAGGGAGACGGCAAAGAGCGGCCGATACTTAATGACAAGAAAGTATTTCAATTCGGCGATGCGCTTGCTATGGTGCTTGCAGATACCCCGAAACAAGCGGAGGAAGCCGCTAAAAAGGTAAAGGTTGAGCTGGAAGAATTACCGGCTTATATGAGCGCACCCGAAGCAATGGCCGAGGATGCCATAGAGATTCATCCAGGTACACCCAATGTCTATTTTGAGACCAAGCGTATCAAGGGTCAGGATACCAAACCTTTAATGAAGAGTCTTCCCTACGTTATCGAGGATGACTTTTATGTGGGAAGGCAGCCCCACCTTGTTCTTGAGCCGGACGTAGGCTTTGCTTATATGGACGAGGAAGGCAGGCTGATTGTCCACTCAAAGAGTATTGCTCTGCATTTCCACCACCTGATGACGGCCGAAGGTATCGGTATAGCCCCTGACAAGTATTTTATAATACAGAATCCGGCAGGCGGAACCTTTGGATACAAATTCAGCCCGACCAACGAAGCCCTGCTGGGTGTGGCCGCACTGGTGACCAAGAGACCGGTATTCCTTGAGTTTGATATGTATCAGCAGATAACCTATACCGGGAAAAGGTCTCCGTTCTTTATCAATCTTAAGTATGGAGCCAATAAAGACGGTAAGCTGGTAGCAATGGAAGCGGATTGGTCGGTTGACCACGGTCCGTATTGTGAATTCGGTGACCTTGTTACAATGAGGGGTACCCAGTTTATAGGTGCCGGTTATGATATCCCGAACAACAGGGGCGTAGGAAGGACCGTTGCGACGAACCATGCGTGGGGCTCGGCTTTCAGAGCTTACGGTTCACCGCAAAGCCTGTTCGCTTCTGAAGTACTGGCAGACATGATGGCTGAAAAGATAGGAATGGATCCTCTGGAATTCAGGTATTTGAATGTATACAGAGAAGGTTCTACCACCCCGACCGGCTGTGCACCCGATGTTATTGCATTCCCCCAGGCCATCGATACTCTCAGGCCGTTATATAAAGAAGCAAAGGAAAGGGCCAAGGAAAAGAATAAGAGAGGCGGGAACATCAAATACGGCGTCGGCATATCGCTTAATATGTACGGCTGCGGCCTTGACGGCGCGGACTCCTCGGAGGTCTGGGTAGAGCTTACCAAGGATGGTGTTACCCTGGGTGCTTCATGGGAGGACCATGGGCAGGGAGCCGATATGGGTGCTCTGACTCATGCCTATGAATCTTTGAGGCCATTGGGCATAAAGCCGGAAAACATTAAGCTGGTATTAAACGACATGACTAAGACACCCAACAGCGGACCTTCCGGCGGAAGCCGTCAGAACGTCGTAACGGGCAACGCAATTGGAGCAGGATGCAGAAACCTTTTGGAGGCTATGAAAAAACCGGACGGTACATATAGGACCTATGATGAAATGGTAGCAGAGAATCTGCCCCTCAGATATGAAGGCAAATGGACTGCGCCGAATACTTCATGTGATATTGACACAGGGCAGGGAGATCCATTCTCAACCTATATGTATGGTGTGCTTATGAGTGAAGTGGCAGTCGATACCACCACCGGAAAAACATCGGTGGAAAAAATGACTATTGTATCCGACTGCGGTACCATTATAAACAAACTGGTGTTGGAAGGCCAGATTTACGGAGGTCTTGCACAGGGAATAGGCCTGGCATTGAGAGAAGACTTTGAAGACCTGAAAAAGCATACAACTCTTACAGGCTGCGGGATCCCTGAAATAAAGGACATACCCGACAATATAGAAATAATCCACCAGGAGACACCAAGGCCCCATGGGCCCTTCGGGGCTTCCGGTGTGGGCGAAATGCCTCTTTCCGCACCCCATGCTTCAATAATAAATGCAATATATGATGCCTGCGGTGTGCGCATAAAGCACCTGCCCGCATATCCTGAAAAGGTTCTGGCCGGTTTGAAGGGGCTTAACAAATAATGCTGGTTGAATAATTAGCATACGCTAAAATATGGAATTGGGATTTAATTCCCAATTCCTATTTTAGCAAAGGGGGTACAATCGATGGACCTGGATAAGCTGCTTGAAAAAAGCGAAGGCTGCATATATGACGAGCCGCCGGCATGCACCTCATGCTGTCCTGTTCATATGGATATCATTTCTTTTGTGTCGGAAATGGAAAAGGGGGAGTTCGATAAAGCCTATAAGATAATGGAAAAGCGGGTTCCCTTTGCAAGAATAATAGGCAGTATATGTGACCATCCCTGCGAAGAGGTTTGTGTCAGATCGGACTTGGGAGGAGCGGTCAAAATATCCGAGCTGGAGAAGGCTGCCGTCAGTTATGGCTTCTCTCCGCCCAAAAAGACCATTCCCATACCTAAAAAAAAGGGGAGAGTGGCGGTTATAGGCGGAGGAATAAGCGGTATGACGGCAGCCTTTGATCTTGACAAAAAGGGTTATGAAGTTACTATGTACGATAAATCAAACAGGCTGGGCGGGAAGCTGCGGAGTTATGTGGGAAGGGGACTCAAAAAGGAAGTACTGGAGGAAGAACTTCAAGCCTTAGTGAAACTTGGGATAAACGTAGTGTTAAATACTCCTGTTGACAAAAAAAGACTGGAACAGCTTACCGGAGAATATGATGCGGTTTATCTGGGGACAGGTGTATGGGAGGAGGAATTGCCAATCCATCCCCAAACGTTCCAGGTGGAGGATACATCAGTGTTTGCCGGAGGAAAGCTGGCGAACAGGAATGGTTCGGTAATACTTTCGGCAAGCTCAGGCAAAAGAGCGGCAACATCCATAGACAGGTATATCAAAAGGATTTCAATGTACGCTTCCAGGGAGAGGGAAGGGTCCTTTGAGACGCCTTTGAGGTATGAAACAGACGGTATTAAGCCTGTCCGTGCCGTAAAAAAGACATCGGATATTTACAACGAGGATGAGGCTGCAAGGGAGGCAGGCAGGTGTCTTAAGTGCAGATGCAGGAAGTGTATTGAGGCATGCAGTCATTTATCAGGATTTGACATCTCTCCAAAAAGCTACATGAGGCAAATAAATCAAAGCGAGCGAATAATACTGGGAACCCATTATGCAAACAAAATGATCAATTCCTGCACAATGTGCGGACTATGTGAGGAAGAATGCTTCAAGGGTATAAGCATGAAGGATGTTATACAGGAAACAAGGGAAAGCATGGTGGAAAGGGGCAAAATGCCTGTTTCCGCCCATGACTTTGCGCTTAAGGATATGAAGTTCAGCAACAGCAAACGGTTCTCAATGGTGAGAAAACAGCCTGAAGGTATTAAAGGGCCTTGCCAATTCACAGAAAAAACGGAGTACCTGTTCTATCCCGGATGCCAGCTGCCGGCTTCGTATCCGGAGTATATAGAAGGAATATACAAATACCTGGTTTCCAATATGAAGGGCGGTGTCGGAATCTACCTGGGATGCTGTGGTGCTCCCGCAGACTGGGCGGGAAGGCAGGACCTGATGCAGGAAAGTGTTGAAAAAATTAAAAAAACATGGGAAGATATGGGCAGGCCTGTGTTTATTCTGGCCTGTTCCAGCTGCTGCGGTATATTTGAGAAATACCTTCCTGAAATCACCTTTGTTTCCTTATGGAAGGTATTCGCGCAGAATGGTTTGCCACAAAATAAAAAAACTTCGGGTAATTATGTCTTAAGCGTGCACGATGCATGCGCTACACGGCATAATAAGGAAATACACGACAGTATAAGAAAAATTGCTGCATTATCAGGTTATACCATACAGGAACTTAAATATTCAAGGGAAAAAACCAAATGCTGTGGGTATGGGGGTCTGGTGTACTATGCCAACAGTGAACAGTCTGAAGATTTCGTAAAACACAGGATAGAGGAAAGCGATAACGACCTGCTGGTATACTGTGCCATGTGCAAGGACCTGCTTGTGGATGGCGGAAAACGGACCTTTCACATACTGGATTTAATCTTCGGAGACGATTTAGAAGGCATTGCGCTCAGGAAAATGCCCACTTTATCAGACCGGCACAGGAACAGGGCACAGCTCAAGGTAAGGTTATTAAGGGAGATATGGGGTGAACAGCCGGATATGGGCTTGGAAAAGCAAAGCGATTATAAGATAACAATACCGGAGAATGTGATACGCTTGATGGAAGACCGGTACATTCTTATGGAGGATATAGAAAAGGTAATTGACAATGCGCAAAAAAGAAGCAAGAGGTTCTTTAACCCCAGTGAGGCCAGTTACCTGGCAAGACTTCGGATTGACAACGTCACGTACTGGGTGAAGTATGAGGAAAAGGGTGAAGGGATTCTTGTAAAGAGCGTTTACAGCCACAGAATGGAAATAGTGGAGGAATAAAAATGAATGTTGATAATAAAAAGGATATACCGTGGCTCTGCGATAAATGCAAAAAAGAGTTGGTGCTTCATAAGGTAAAGGTAAGGTATCTGGAGGGAAACTTCGAAGTTGAACTGTTGAAATGCCCGGAGTGTAATATGGTTTTTATAGATGAGGAATTGGCTACCGGAAAGATGCTTGAGGTGGAAAAAGGGTTGGAGGACAAATAGGGTGAAACGCTGTAATGCATATGAAAACAACAGCATGAAGGAAGTGCTGGGTGAGACCCTGAGGCCGGGCGGCTTTAGCCTGACGGAAAAAAGCGTGCAGTTCTGCGGGCTTGAGCCGGGGGACACGGTGCTTGACCTGGGCTGCGGCATGGGTGCTACCGTCGGATACCTTTATGATAATCACCGGATAAAAGCCGTGGGGATTGATCCTTCGGAAAAACTGCTCGGGTTGGCAAGAAAAAAATATGGATTTGCCGATTTTGTTTTAGGTACGGGAGAGAATATTCCTTTTAAAGAGGACAGCTTTACAGGCGTATTTGCAGAATGCACCCTTTCCCTAATGGAGGATTTGGGTGCTGTTCTGGAAGAAGTATTCAGGGTGATGAAAAAAGACGGCTGGCTGGTCATTTCGGATGTCTATGCAAAAAACCCCGCCTTTTTAAAGGAGTTGGAGGAGATTCAGTTTCGCAGCTGCATGAGAGGCCTGCATGATATGGAGCTTTTGAAAGAGCAGCTGGAAGGGCTTGGATTTGGTATTATGCTTTTGGAAGACCGCAGCGATCTGCTTAAGTCACTTATGGCCCAGATAGTGTTTTCTTACGGCTCAATGAATGCTTTCTGGAACAAAACAACGGACAACTGTGCGAAGGTCTGCAGATTCCAGGAAATACTTAAGGTCTGCAAGCCGGGTTATTTTCTAATGATTGCCAGGAAAGGAGATGCTGATTGTGAACGATACGGCGTTTAAACTGTTCAGACTGTCATCTTCAGGTTATTGCTGCACGCAGATAATGCTTAAGCTGGCGTTGGATGAGGAAGAAAAGGAAAATGAAGACCTGTTAAGGGCTGTAAGCGGGCTGTGCAGGGGTATAGGCGGCAGGCAAAAAACCTGCGGGGTGCTGACGGGGGGATTGGGAATACTTGGTCTGTATGCGGCGAAGGGGAAAGAAGCCGAATACCCGGAGCCCAATTATTCCGATATGACCAAAGAGTACCTGGAATGGTTCGAAAATGAGTTTGGTAGTGAAGAGTGCAGGGATATAATAGGCGTTGTTTCTTTTGACGATGACACGGGAAGTAATGCTTATTCAGTAAAGTGCGGTGATATTTTACTAAAGAGCTACGAAAAGGTGGTAGAAATACTGAGAGAAAACGATTACGAGTATGGAAGCAGGGAATGATTATGGATCGTATAAAAGTAGTATCTAAGACCGAAAGCCTGTGCCCGGTCTGTATGAGAAAGATTGATGCCCAAATTTTTACCAGGGGCAACAAGGCTTACATGGATAAGTATTGTCCCGAACACGGGTCTTTCAGGGTGATTACTTGGAAGGGCAGAATTTCCATACAAAATTGGGTCAGGGACAAAGAAAGGGCTTATATAAAGAAGCCCTCCACACCGGTGGACAAGGGGTGTCCCTTTGACTGCGGACTGTGCAGCGGACACCGGCAGCATACCTGTACGGCGCTAATAGAGGTAACTGAGCGCTGCAATCTTCACTGCGCATACTGTTTTGCGAATTCCAATGCTGCAAAGGGGGAAGACCCTTCTTTGGAGAGGATAAAGCTTCAGTATGAAAGCGTAATGAAAGCGTCAGGGAAATGTAACATACAGCTTTCGGGGGGAGAGCCTACGGTAAGGGATGACCTGCCTGAGATAATAAGGATGGGAACAGCTCTTGGATTTGCTTTTATACAGGTGAATACCAACGGGATACGCCTTGGGGAAGATGAAAACTATGTCAAAGAACTTAAAGCTGCGGGCTTAAGTTCGATTTATCTGCAGTTTGACGGTACCAGTGACCTGATATATAAAAAACTCAGAGGAAAAGAACTTCTAAAGGTTAAAAAAGCCGCTGTGGATAACTGCAAAAAACACGGAATAGGCATCGTTTTGGTTCCGACACTTGTTCCGGGGGTTAACACTGGCAATATTGGTGAAATAATTGATTTTGCGCTGGAGCATGCACCGGCGGTAAGAGGTGTGCATTTCCAGCCGGTGAGCTATTTTGGAAGAGTGCCGAATATTCCTTCGGACGAAGATAGGATAACGCTTCCCGAGGTGATGGAAGAAATTGAAAGACAGACGGGGGGCAGAATTAAAACACAGAGCCTTAAGCCGCCGGGATGTGAGAATGCTCTGTGCTCCTTCCATGGCAGCTATCTAGTCGATGACAGAAAAAAGCTCATTAGCGTAACAAACCGTTCATGCTGCTGCAGCAATGAAAAAGCGGAGGAAGGTGCTGTAAAAGCCAAGGAATACGTATCACGGAACTGGTCATACCCAATAGAGGGTTCTATGAAGGATAAACAAGATCCGGGGAAAATATCGGATTGGGATAAAATACTGTATCGTATTAATAAAAACACCTTCAGTATTTCGGCTATGGCTTTTCAGGATGTATGGAATCTGGACTTAGAAAGGCTCAGGGATTGCTGTATCCATGTTGTAAGTCCCGATGGAAGGCTTATCCCCTTCTGCATTTATAATATCACAGATTCTGAGGGCAGATATTTATACAGGCGATAAACTTAAACTTAGCTTTCGGGGCACAGGGAGGAACGACTATGAATCTGACACCCCTTGAAAATTGGATTATGCAAAAGGCAGGTCTTAAAGAAAGGGCCAAAAAAGCGTTAGAGGCCTATCAACTTAAAAAAATAAGGGAAACTATTGCGTATGTGAAGGGGAACAGCACTTTCTACAGCAAGCAGTTAAAAAACGTGCGGGAAGAATCAATCTATTCCCTGGAAGGCTTCCGGGACATCCCTTTTACCTTTCCTCAGGATATTAGCAGAAACTCTCTTGGTTTTTTATGTGTGCCGCAAAGACAAGTCGCAAGAATAGTGACATTAAACACCTCCGGTACAAGCGGTGAAGAAAAAAGGCTGTTTTTTACAGAGGAGGACCTTGGTCTCACAATTGATTTTTTTAAGCATGGTATGGGCTGCCTTGTCGATAAAACCGACAAGGTGCTGGTCCTTCTGCCGGGCAGCGCTTATGGAAGCATTGGGGATTTATTAAAAAAGGCATTGGAACTGTCCGGTATTGAGTGTATTGTGCATGGGGTCCTTACTGACCCGGAAGGAGCAGTAAAGTGTATTGAAGAAAGAGGTATAACCTGCATTGTGGGAATACCCTCACAGGTGCTCTACTTAAGCAGGGTCAAAAGTGACGTTTTCGTAAGAAATATAAAAAAAGTACTGCTTAGCACCGATTATGTGCCAGACGTATTAATAGATGAACTTTCACAAAAGTACGACTGCAAAGTCTTTGGCCACTACGGGTTGACGGAAATGGGGTACGGCGGAGGCGTTGAATGCGAAGCTTTATGCGGGTACCATATGCGGGAAGGGGATATGTATTTTGAAATAATCGACCCGGCTACCGGTAAGACAGTTGAAAAGGACCAATATGGTGAAGTTGTATTTACGACCCTAACCAGACAGGCTATGCCGCTAATCCGGTACAGAACGGGGGATATTGCTTCATTTTCTTCAACCGTGTGTGCTTGCGGTACCTTGCTCAATACAATGAAAAAAGTGCTTGGAAGGATAGATAACAGAGTACGCCTCGGAGAAAGCCGGTTTCTGTATTTGAGGGAATTGGATGAAACCATTTTGTCCTTTGAAGAAATTCTGGATTACAAAGCTTATATGGAGGATAAGGACAGATTGGTATTGAAAATGACTACAAAGGATGATGCGGTTTTTGAAAGGGTGAAGGGCAGAGTAATGCGGAATATACGGAACCTACTGTCCAATCAATCGGTGCGCAGGTATAGTGTTGAAGTTGTATCAGAGACAGGGCATAAACCTGCTGAAATAATCAACAGCATGGTAAAGAGAAAAATTGTAGATTGCCGTGAGGAGAGATGAAGATTGAAGGCTATATATAAACTGATCAATAAACAGCTGGATAAAAATGAAAGCTTTGTGCTGGCTACCATTCTAAAAAAGTCCGGTTCTGCGCCTAGGGAAGAGGGTACAAAAATGCTGATAAGAAAAGACTTTTCTATCGGAGGAACCATAGGCGGCGGGATTTCCGAGGCGATGACCATAAAGCTTGCAGTCAAGGTGTTTGAGAATGGGGAGTATATAATAGAAGACTTTGTGATGTCAAATAAGGATGCCGCACAGTCGGGCATGATATGCGGCGGCGATATCAGCGTATTGCTTGAGTATGTGGACTGTAGCGACAGCCGGACGGTTGACATATACAAGAAAGCTATCGAACTTAAGCACGGCAGTACTGATTTTGTTATGATAACAAAGCTGTCGGGTGATAATAGAAGGATCAAAGGCTCGGATAAATGGATCTGTACTGAAACGGGGTTCTACGGTACCGAGAATGAAGAAGTACGGGAAGTGGCAAAGCATATCAGAGAAGATTTTGCCGGAACTAGAATTAAGGTATGGTCTGTTGGAAAAGAAATGTATATTATAGAGCCTTTTTTTGACATAGAAAGCGTCTATATATATGGGGCAGGTCATGTAGCGCAAAAAATAGCGGATATAACAAAGAAGCTTGGTTTTTATACCGTCGTGATGGATGACAGGGAGGAATTTGCAAACAGGGAGAGGTTTAAAACGGCCGATGAGGTGAGAGTAATCCAATCTTTTAACAATTTGGGAAATTATGATATAATTGATGATAATAGTTATATTATCATAGTAACAAGGGGCCACGCCTACGATAAGGATGTGCTTGCCCAAATGCTCAGAACCGATGCCAAATATATCGGGATGATAGGAAGCATGAGCAAAAGGGACTATATATACAACAGCATTCTAAATGAGGGTTTTACTCCCGATGATTTGAAAAGGGTTCACTGCCCAATAGGTCTGAATATTTATGCTCAAACCCCGGAAGAGATAGCAGTGAGTATTGCAGCGGAACTGATTAAGGTTAAGAGGGGATCTCAAAATGAAAGACGGTAGGATGGCCGCAATTGTCCTGGCTGCAGGTTACTCTTCGAGAATGAACAGCTTCAAGCCGTTTTTGGAGTTTGGCGGGCATACTGCCGTTGAAACCGTTGTCAATACGTTTAAAGTTACCGGAATAGAAGAAGTTGTCGTTGTAGCCGGGCACAGGGGTTCCGAGGTGGCAGACAAACTTAAAGGTTCCGGAGTTGTGTGCACATGGAATAAAAACTACTCCCAGGGCATGTACTCTTCTGTATTAAAAGGCATAGAAGCACTTGATGACAGCGTTGGGGCGTTCTTTATCATACCTGTGGATATTCCCCTGGTAAAAAAGCATACGTTGGAACTGATGAAAAGAAAATACATAGAATCAGGGAAGGGTATTCTTTATCCTGTTTACTGCGGTAAAAGAGGACATCCTCCGTTAATTGACATTAAGTACAGACAGGCTATATTGGACAGCTCCGGCGAAGGCGGGCTGGAAAGGATACTCCTTAGCTTTTCGGAAGATTCCATGAACGTCCCTGTATTTGATGCAGCGGTTATAATGGATATGGACAAAAAAGAGGATTATGATGCATTATTGAGCTACTATTTGATGGGGGCACCGAACAGAGACGAGTGCAGCGCCATCTTAAAAGCTTATTACGCCCCGGAAAGTATAATCAAGCATTGTTCAGAGGTAGCAAGGGTATCCCGTGATATTCTTAAATCCTTGAAAGGTTATGGATGTGCATTGGATGCCGCAGTCCTGGAAGCAGCAGCATTGCTGCATGATATTGCAAAGGGTCAAAAGGACCATGCCGTGAAAGGGGCAGTGATTCTTGAGGAAATAGGGTATGAACGAGTAGGATACATCATATCGACCCATATGGACCTGGATGTTGACGAGGATGGCAGCATAACCGAGAATGAAGTACTGTACCTGGCAGACAAGCTGGTGAATGGGGACAGAATAATGCCTCTTAAAGAAAGGCGAACCCGATACCTGGAAGCATATTGTGGGAACTTAGAGGCTCTCGATAGAATTAACAAGAGGTTTGATGCAGCCGAAAAGGTTGTAAAAAAGATAGAAAGAATTACCGGCAGGGGTTTTGTGTATGGGTAAAAAGATATATCTTATAAGGCATGGCGAAATTGATTGCGGTAAAGGAAAGAGTTATATAGGGGTTACAGATTTGCCGTTAAATGATGAAGGAAGGGCTCAGGCTTACAGGCTGAAGGCTTATTTTTCTAATATCCATATAGAGAAAGCATATGTCAGTCCTTTGATAAGGTGCGTACAAACATCCAAAATAATACTGGGGAATAAAAATATTAAAGGAATACGTGTTGATGCGCTGCGTGAAATCAATATGGGAGAATGGGAGGGTAAGTCCTTTAACTACATTAAAAGCCGTTTTCCCGACCAATATGAAAAACGCGGTAAGCATATGGATTGCTTTATTCCACCGGGAGGAGAGAGCTTTGAGCAGCTTCAGAAAAGAGTGATGCCGGCATTTGACGAAATTGCAGGAAGCAGCGACGGGAATATCCTAATTACTGCTCATGCGGGCGTTAACAGAGTGATAATAAGCAGACTTATGGCATTTCCACTGAAAGATATTATGAATCTACCCCAGCCCTATGGCTGCGTGAATATATTCTTCATGGATAAAACACATCAAAGCTGGAACTATGAAATTGTGCAATAAAGGAGAATACAAATGAATAATACCGATTATAAGCATGTGATTGAGCTTTCCCATGAAAGATGCAGAAAACTAGACATTAATAAGGATCAGGTTCTTAGCAGCAGAATAATTAACGAAACCGAGCTGCAAAAAAGGCTTGCCGAAAAAAGAAGCATGATTCTAACTGCAGCGCCTTATATGGAGCAGCTTATCAATTTCGTAAAGGGTCATAACTTTTTCGCTCTTCTTACCGACGAAGAAGGATGTATACTGAACGCTATCGGAGACGAAAAAATCCTGTCAGAAGCTTTTGATTTAAAAATGGTTCCCGGTGCTTTCATGAATGAAGAAAGCATTGGAACCAATGCAATGGCCATAGTAATTAAGACCGGGGAGCCTGTGCAATTATCGGGCAAGGATCATTATATCAAGGCATATCATAGATGGACCTGCTCTGGAGCACCTATCAAAGACAGCCATGGGAATCTTATAGGTGTTTTGGACCTTACAGGATACACCGAATGTGTACATCCCCATACACTGGGCATGGTCATCGCGGCCTCAAACGCAATTGAAGAGATGATCAAGGTCAAGGAATTCAATAATATGCAGGATATCAACAACAGGCATATAAAAACGGTATTTGATAATATACCGGTTGCTGTCGTAACCTCCGATATAAACGGAAGGATCAAAATTTATAACAATAAAGCCATGGAACTGTTGGGGAACAAGTATAACCAATTGAAGACAAGGGAAATGAGTGAGATTATTGAGGAATGGGATGGGATTAAGAAGGAAATCTGCCAGGATGGAAATATATCGCAGCAGATAAATATTATAGCGCTAAGGAACCGGTTCCCCTGCCGCCTGATTGCCAACCCCATATATAATTCAATTGATGACTGTGTGGAAATCGCATATGTTTTTGAAGAGGTTAAAAAGGTCGGAAAAGGAAAAAAGAGAAGTGAATACCAGGCGTACTATACATTCGACAAAATAATAGGGAAAGACGAGAATTTTATAAAAACCGTAGAGTATGCAAAAAAAATCTCAGACAGTAAATCCACAATACTTATTATGGGTGAAAGCGGTACCGGGAAAGAAGTATTCGCACAAGCCATTCACAACTTCAGCAAAAGAATGGACGGCCCGTTTCTGGCTTTGAATTGCGGTGCCATACCCAATCAGCTTATAGAATCCGAGCTTTTCGGGTATGAGGATGGTGCATATACGGGGGCAAAAAAGGGAGGAAATGTGGGTAAATTCGAACTGGCTGCAGGAGGTACAATTATGCTGGACGAAATAGGTGAAATGCCTCTGGATATGCAAATAAAGCTTCTGAGAGTACTCCAGGAAGGAATTATTACAAAAATCGGCAGCTCAAAACCCATACCGGTGGATGTGAGGGTTATTGCTTCCACAAATAAGGACCTGAAGAAGGAAGTGAAGCTTGGGAGATTTAGAAAGGACTTGTTTTACAGGTTGAACGTGTTACCTCTGTTCTTGCCGCCATTAAGCCAAAGAAAGGGAGATGTTTTGCTGCTTACAGACTATTTTATGAAAAACATTGCTAAAAATCTTGGCAAAAAAGAAATAGAGATTCCGGAAGAATGCTTAAAGATTATGACGGGGTATAACTGGCCCGGAAATATCAGAGAGCTTGAGAATTTTGTGGAGCTCATTATATATACCGAATCCATACCATATGGTTATTTTGCTCCGGAAAGATATGCTGATGAGGCATTGCATGACATAAACGATCAAAGCCCTAATATGAACCTGAGCAGTATGGAAAAGGCCCATCTCAAAAAAGTGTTAAAAAAGCACAACGGAAATATTACCCACTCCGCCGAAGCCCTGGGCATAAGAAGAAATACACTGTACAGCAAAATAAAGAAATATAAGATTAAGATATAGGCCCAGTTCCCATATCCTATGTTTCAGCGACTATATTACCGGTTTCTTTCAATTCATATCCGCCGATTCCTTCAAGCTCCGCTCTGAACTCAGATGAGCGCAGTATACTAATGATGGCTTTAAAAGGCTGTTTGTCAATATCATCTTTTTTCATGACAAGCTCATATCGTTCGGTCTGCAGGGGAATGAAATCAATCCCTTTTACCTGGAGGCCTGTTTTTTCGTTTCCCATGCCCAAATGGGCATCACCCCTGGCAACGGCACTGGCTACTGCCAGATGGGAAGTACATTCATGTTCATAGCCCCTTATTTCTCCAGGGGAGATATTCATTTTGCGGAGGCGTTCATCCAAAAGCACTCTGGTTCCGCTTCCCTTCTCTCTGTTTACGATGGTGATATCGCTCCGTCTCAAGTCCTCCCAGTCTTTAATCTCTTTGGGGTTCCCATTTGTGACATAAAATCCCTGAACCCTGCAAGCCAGGTGAACTATAACTGCAGGTATACCCGGAAGCATCCAGCGAACAAAAGGAATATTGTACCGGTCGGTATCGCTGTCCCACAGATGGGTTGTGGCGGCCTGGACTTTTCCCTGATACAGTGCATATAAGCCGTTGTAGCTTCCTACATAGGAGCGCAGGGTGCGTATATCTGCTGAATGCATTTCGATGTATCTGGACAGTATATCCAGCATGGCATCCTGTCCGCTAATGACAAAACCGCTGTCCTGAGGGGCATCCTCGTTCAATAGGGGGTTCGGCTTTGATGATGGCGTGGTTCTGGATTCTGTCCGGGGTAGAATATGTTTGGGGTTCTTTGATCTGTTCTTATAAGCTTCAAGGTCATTCATATCAATTCTAAGCTTTTTTCCAACTCTATAAGCATTTAGCTCTCCTCTTCTTATCAATGCATATACGGTGTTTTTTGCAATCTTTAATATATCTGCAACCTCTTGAGGGGTAAGCGCAGATTGGTCTGTCATAAAAAATCCTCCATTCATAAAGGCCGTTTTGCTATATTATAACATTTTTATTACAGAAATACACACCCCGGGCATTCAACCAATATATGCATTGCAACCGGGATAAGTATATTGTGGAATACTCACTAATTTGAGGTTTTTTGTAATTAAATTGAAATAAGATGTTGAATATACTAAATAATACTGATATTATTATCACAATAAAACATAACGAAACGTAACAAAATTAATAAATATACGGATCAAACATAACGTTATGAAATGTAATGTTACGTTACCAGGCACATACAGGCAAAATGGATATGTGTAAAAAAAAGGAAAATGGTAGAGGAGGTTATTATTTCGAAACACATTCAAAAGGGATTATTTGTTACACTGGTTATTGCTATACTGTTATTCTCGGCTGCCTGTGGAAAGGTGACTCCGGCGCAGGAGCAGAGTTCCAAGGCATCTGAGCCTGAGATTTCATTGACAATATCTGCTGCCGCCAGCCTGAAGGGTGCTATGGAGGAAGTCAAAGCGGCATATGAAGAAGAGAAACCCAATGTAACTCTTACGTGCAATTTTGGCTCCTCGGGTTCTCTGCAGCAGCAGATAGAACAGGGGGCAGAGGTGGATGTGTTCTTTTCTGCTGCTGCCAAGCAAATGAACGCATTGCAGGAAAAAGGGCTAATAATGGAAGAAACAAGGAAGGATATTCTTGAGAATAAGATTGTTCTTATTGTACCGATAGATGTTGCATCGGTTGCCGGTTTTGAAGACCTCACAAATGACAATGTAGAAATATTTGCTATGGGTGAAACAAAGAGTGTACCGGCGGGGCAGTACTCCGAAGAGGTACTGAAAAAACTCAATCTGATGGATCCCATCATGTCGAAGACAGTGTTCGGTAAGGATGTAAAAGAGGTCTTAACCTGGGTTGAAACAGGAAATGCCGATGCAGGTATGGTCTATGAAACAGATTCGATAATCTCTAAAAAGGTTAAGGTTGCAGCCTACGCACCCGAGGGCTCGCACAGGCCGATTGTATACCCGGCAGCAGTAATAAAGGACAGTAAAAACATTGATGCTTCCAGGGATTTTATGGGTTTTATC
>JAAYJF010000123.1 GCA_012523075.1 Clostridiales bacterium
ATGACAGAAATGCAACTCAGGATGACCAAAAAGCGGCTTAAGATGACGCGCTGGGAGATGTGGTTTTTTAGTGCGTTGTATCTAATAAACGGTTTGGAAGGTGAGGCCTGTGGCGGAGGAAAGAATTCTCGTGGTGGACGATGAGCCCGGAATAAGGGAAATTATAAGGGAGTACTTTGCGCCGGAGGGGTTTGTTGTAGACCAAGCAGCCGATGGCGTAGAGGCGCTGAAGCTTTTTGAAAAGAGCAGATACTCCCTCGTGATTTTGGATATTATGATGCCTAAGGTAGACGGGTGGACGGTGTGCAGGGAGATACGCAAGACCTCTCAGGTACCTATTATAATGCTTTCGGCCAGGGGGGAGGAGTACGACAAGCTATTCGGCTTTGAACTGGGTGTGGACGATTACATGGTAAAGCCCTTCAGCCCCAGGGAGCTTATGGCAAGGAGCAGGGCGGTGATTCGCCGAAGCCAAAGCGCCCAAGAGAGAGATGCCGGGAAAAACAAAGCTGTTTTTGAGGGGCTTGAGATTAACTTCGTTTCGAGGAATGTAACGGTTAACGGCGAGCCGGTTGCGCTTACGCCGAAGGAATACGAGCTTCTGAGCTTTTTTTCAAAAAATCCCGGAAGAGTCTTTTCACGTCAGCAACTCCTAAGCAGGGTATGGGGTTATGACTTCTACGGCGATGTGAGGACGGTGGACACCCACGTGAAAATGCTTAGGGAAAGTCTGGGGGAGTACAGGGGGTATATCGTAACCGTGTGGGGTACAGGCTATAAATTCGAGGTGGGGGATGCCAAATGAAGAGCATAGCCCATAAACTGTGGGCCGGTATGATGCTGCTTGTGGTGGTGGTTTTGGTACTCCTTTGGTCCTTCCAGATAGTGTTTTTGGAGGACTTTTACACTAAGCAGAGGGTGGGCGAGGTAAGAAACAGGGCAAAGGCGCTGGTGCAGGACTTTTACACGCTGGACGGCGAGGACTTCCGGGATGCTTTGGAGGGCCTGGCTTACGATTACAACTGCAGCATAGAGATTCTGGACCGGCGGGGCGGCGTTTTGTACAGTAGCGGCCCCGGCATGCACATGCCCATGATGGCGCACCACTACCAGCGGGGCGGCCTGCTAAAAGAAATCATGTCCGGCCGGGAAGTTACCCTGCCTGTGACCCACCCCCGGTTCGGCAGCAGTTATATGGTTATTGGGATACCCATAGAGAAAGATGCGGAAGTTTCCGGCGCTTTTCTAATAAATATGCCCCTAGCACCGGTGCAGGACACCGCCGCGATACTTAAGAAACAGCTAGTTTACATTACTGCGATACTGCTGGTCGCTGCCCTTGGGCTCTCCTTTCTGTTGTCCAGGTCCTTTATAAGGCCCATCTTGGAAATCACCGGAGTCACCGGCAGCATGGCTGCGGGAGACTTCGGGGCTAGGCTAAATATAAGGTCTGCCGACGAGATTGGCGCCCTTTCAAGGGCTGTAAACTACCTCGGCGAGGAGCTATCAAAAACCGAGCAGCTTAGAAGGGACCTGATAGCCAACGTGTCCCATGAGCTTCGCACCCCCTTAAGCCTAATAAGGGGCTACGCCGAAACCATAAAGGACGTATCCGGCGATAATAAAGAAAAACGGGAGAAACACATTGGGGTAATAATAGAAGAATCCGAGAGACTGGGCAGTATTGTGGACGATATACTGGACCTTTCCCGGATGCAGTCGGGCAGCATTACCCTTGAAAGGGCCCCCTTTGACTTGGGGGGAACCATTTACGGCGTGATAAAAAGATATGACTTGCTCAGCAACGAAACCGGTATAGAAATTGTCCTTGAATCGGCATCGGGCCTGAGGGTTCAGGCGGACGAGGCGAGGATTGAGCAGGTCCTTTTCAACCTTATTAACAACGCTTTCAACTACAGCAAGCCGGGGGATGTAATAAAGGTTAGCGCTAAGCCGGAGGGTAATACGGTGAGGGTTGAGGTATCCGACACCGGTAAGGGTATTCCCCCGGAGGATTTGGGAAATATCTGGGACAGGTATTACAAAGGGGATAAATCGGAGGACAGAAAGGCGGTAGGCACCGGCCTTGGGCTGGCAATAGTAAAAAACATACTGGAGGCCCATAAAGTAAGGTTTGGCGTGGACAGCACCGTAGGAAAGGGCACCACCTTCTGGTTCCAGCTTGAACTCGTTTAGATTTTAATAATCTTTCATTATTTAATCACAGTTCTATCACATTTCCCCTTTATAATGATAAGCACAGACCGATTAAAGGAGGGTGATTAAAGTGAAAAGATTTGCAAAGGTTACAGCGCTGGCAATAGCGGCGGTGGCGCTTACAACAGCTGGGGTGGCCCTGGCTTCAGAGTTTAAAAGCCCGGTGGAAATACTATCCGAAATATCCGGCAAGCCGGTGGAAGACCTTCGGGGTCAAAGGCAGGAAGGCAAGCCCTACGGAGAAATAGCCGAAGATTATGACAAGCTGGAGGAATTCCGGCAGCAAATGCTGGATCAAAAGAAGGCTGTTCTGGACAAAAGGGTGGAGGAAGGATACCTTACCCGGGAGCAGGCCGATGAGATGGAGGAAAGAATGGGTGCATACTGCAACGGTGAGGGCGGCAAAGGTTTTTGCGGGAAAGAGTATGGCGCCGGTTTCGGAATGGGATACGGTGGCGGCCGCAACGGACAGGGCAAAGGCTTTGGAATGGGCCGGCGAATGGGCTTTGGCAGGTAGGAATAAGCATAGAGGGCACCAAAAAAAGCGGCTAAGGCCGCTTCAGTCTGACTACACCCTTCTACATAGGGTGTAGTTTTTTGGCAATATTAATAAAGTACGTGGCAATTTTTCAAAAGTCTTTTTAGTTTCCCTGTGTTATTATAAAATGTAAAGTAATTATCACCGACGGCTGGTATACTGTTTTGTTCCAAAATAAGGCACAGTGGCTTATCCAATAAAAAAAGGGGGGAAATATATGCGTAAAGCGCATGAGGTTGAGTTCAAGGTATACGGCGACGATATGCAGTTTGTGGTGATTATGCTGGACCCTGGGGAGACAATAGTGGCGGAGGCCGGAGCCATGATGTACATGGATAGGGCCATAGAGATGGAGACCATCTTCGGAGACGGCTCCGGCAAAGAAGGGAAGGCCCTTATGGGTAAACTTATGTCCGCTGGTAAGCGTGTAATAACCGGTGAGAGCCTGTTTATGACCACCTTTACCAACGGGGGCAACGACAAAAAATGTGTGGCCTTTGCAGCACCCTACCCCGGCAAGGTAGTACCCTTTGACCTGGGCGAGTATGGGGGCACCCTTATATGTCAAAAGGACGCCTTCCTTTGTGCTGCCAAGGGAATCTCGGTGGGTATAGCTTTCCAGAAAAAGATCGGCGTCGGCCTGTTCGGCGGAGAGGGTTTTATAATGCAAAAGCTAGAGGGCGACGGCCTTGCATTTATGCATGCCGGCGGCACCATCAACAAAAAGGACTTGCAGGTAGGCGAAACCATAAAGCTGGATACCGGGTGCCTGGTTGCCATGGACAGTAAAGTGGATTACGATATCCAGTTTGCAACAGGTATTAAGAACGCACTGTTCGGTGGCGAAGGCCTAGCCCTTGCAACGCTGACTGGGCCGGGGACGGTATGGCTACAGTCGCTGCCCTTCTCACGGCTTGCCGA
The DNA here is from genome assembly GCA_012523075.1 of Clostridiales bacterium. GTDB lineage: Bacteria > Bacillota > Clostridia > Ch29 > Ch29 > JAAYEV01. The sequence goes on from JAAYJF010000123.1 coordinate 3,677, forward strand.
TAGGATTTACGCTGCAAGCAAGGCCGGTGGCGGCAAGGGCAAGGGCGAAGGCAGTATAATGGGCAATATAGGCATAGGTACTTTCTTCGGTAACGACTAATGAAAGCACAAAAATCACCCTTTTCAGTTTCGAAGCGGCTAAGGCCGCTTTTTTAGGTTAGGGACAGGGGACGGCGGTTCTTTGCCCCTTTTGTGATTGCCAGGGTGGACGGAGTTGTTGCCAACTCAGCCCCCCAGTTGGTGAATACAAGAAAAAACCACAAATTACTATTCCCATAAATGGTGGGTTATGATATCATTTTATAAAGAGTTTTCTTCCGACACTTGCAGTGATGCAGTAGCCCCCGCAGGTATTGTAAAAAAGCCCCATAAGGGCATTAGTAAGGCATCCCATCAGACGTTAATATTCAACATGGATATTGAAAACTCTAAAATCATTAACAAGGAGGAGAATAATGGGTAGGAAAACTGTAAAGATGTCTCGTAAGCTGCTCGCAATTTTAACCATCTGTACTTTGATTACGCTGATGTTCCCTGGATTTGCATTGGCGGATGAGGTTGACCTGGAGGATAAGGTGGAGGACGCCATAGTAGAAAACGGGGATACAGGGGAAGAAGGAGATTTAGAGGAACCCACCGACGAAGCTTTAGGGGAAGACGGGAACGGGGAAGACGATTTAGAGGGAGAACCTGCGGAAGAAGAACCCGTTGAAGAAGAGGCCGAAGAAGAAGTGGATGCCCCCAGCGAGTGGGCCGTACCGGAGATAGACCTGGCAATAGAAAACGGCCTTGTTACAGAAAAAGTACTTAGCAATTATCAGGATGACATCACAAGGGAAGACTTCTGCGAACTGGTGGTAAAGCTTTATGAAGCTCTTTCCGGCGAAGAAGCTCAGCTGCCGGAGGAAAACGTATTTACCGATACTGAGAATGAGGAAATATTAAAAGCCAACGCCCTTGGTATCGTTCTTGGCAAAACTGAAACGGAATTCTTCCCGGACGATAACATAACACGGCAAGAAATAGCGGTAATGTTTTACAGGACACTGAATGCGGTGCATCCTTCATTGGTTGCAGAAAGCTTCGAAGTGACCTTTGCGGACATAGACGACATATCTGACTGGGCGCTGGAGGCCATCGGGTTTATGAGCAACAAGGGTATAATAAAGGGGATGGACGAAAATATGGTGGCTCCCCAAGCGAATACTTCAAGGGAGCAGGCCATAGCCTTGGTGAACAGGACATATGAACTGTTCAAGGACGTCGAAATTGAAGAGCCCGTTGTAGAGGAAGAACCCGTTGAAGGTGAGCCAGCCGATGAGGAGCCCGAAGAGGAAGTAGATAACGACGAAGAAGGCGAAGAAAACGGCGAAGAACCTGGCGATGAGGAGCCTGAAGAAGGCGAAGAAAACGGTGAAGAAATTGATGACGAGGATGCTGAGGAATAACTCGGTAAAACCAAAGCCCTCCTTGGGGTAAAACGAAGGAGGGCTTTTAAAATTATGGGTAAATCATGGGGCGGGGGTTTTGGTTTACTACGACTGCCCCGCCTCCATTGTCTGTTTATTGCTCGGGGCTGTACTGGTAGGTGGAATGCTGGGAACTGTACTGGTTTACCTGCTGATATTTGTTCAAGGCCTCCATCCCATTGGAGTGCTGGACAACCTGGTCCCTGATAACGGCGATGTGCTTTTCCTCGGCCTTTGCCAAATCAGCATAAAGCGCGGCTATCTCTTCGTTCTGGCTATCCTGGGCCTCCCGCATGTATCTAACGTACTGCAAAAGCGCCTGCTCCTTCTGGTGTAGGGCCTCCTGCAAATGGCTCAAAGTGTGCATAACCAACCTCCTTTCGCAAATATTATTTGCGGTCCACCTTTCAAATATACCGCCATGGAACAGAACGACAGCGTCAGGGAAAAAGAGCGGCAGCACCATGCAACAAAATGACAGCGCCAGGGAAAAAAGCGGGATGGGATGGGACAGGTTGGGGTTGCTGCAAAGGGCTGTAGCGTGGTATAATTACATTAAGATAATAAATCTTGCGAGGTGCGCGATGAGGAAAGTGTTTTTTAACTAAACATAATCAAATAGTACCTTGAAGGCGCCGTGTATACCCGGAAGGGGTGGCGTGCGCTTTTTAGATGATAGTTAAAAAACACTTACAGGGGAATAATATCAGTGCTGGAAGGCCTTGGCGGCTTGTATGGTGAAGCTGTGCTGCAGTAAAACACCCGGGTGTTTGCTGCGGTTTTGTTTTTTGTGCTGGTATTTATTCGCTTGAAGTATGGGAGAGGGTTTTATGAATCTGCAATTTATAAACTTAAGCAAGAGCTATAAAGGCAAATGGGTGTTTGAGAATATAAACGGCCAAGTTAACGACGGGGACAGGATCGGACTTATTGGTACCAACGGTGTTGGCAAGTCCACCCTTGCAAGGTTGCTGGCGGGGATTGAGGAAAGTGATGCCGGCCGAATAATCCGTTCCCCTTCCTATATTGACGTACTATACGTTCAGCAGTACCCGGAATTCGAAAAAGGGATAACGGTCTACGAGGATGCCTGCCGGGCTGCCCCACGAAGTCTAATGGATGCCGGGTCGGTAGTAGAAAAAGCCCTTAACGAGGTGGGACTGGGTAAGGACAAATGGCAGCAGAGAGCCCGGGACCTAAGCGGCGGCGAAAAGACAAGACTTTTGCTGTGTAGGGCTTTGTTAAAAAGCTTCGATTTACTCATCCTTGACGAGCCCACAAACCACCTGGACATGGAGGCCTGTGAATGGCTGGAGGGGTTTATGACCGAGCAAAAACCCCCCGTACTTATAATTTCCCACGACCGGTACTTTCTTGACAATGCGGTAAACAAGATATGGGAATTGACACCGGGGGGCCTGAAGGAATACGAGGGCAACTATTCGGCCTATAGGGACCAAAAAAATATTGAAGAAAAAAGCATTGCAAAGGAATATCAGAAGCAGCAGACCAGGATACAGCATCTAAGGCAGGCTATTTACGAACGGAAGGGATGGTACCAAAGCGCCCACAAATCGGCGGGCCAGAACGATTTCTACAGGTCCAAGGCTAAAAAGCATGCCAACGTTTTAAAGGCCAAGCAAAAGGAGCTTGAAAGGATCGAGGCGGAGAGGATAGATAAGCCGCGGAAAGCCCTTTCCCCGGCCTTTGAGGTAATAAATAAGGGCGTTGACGCCCAAAGGCTGCCGCCGTTCCTTGTGAAGGCCAAAGGTATCACAAAGGCCTTCGGGCAAAGGGTCCTCTTTGAGGATGTAACCTTCAATATAAGGCGGCGGGACAGAATTGCGCTTATCGGGCAAAACGGGGTAGGGAAGACAACCCTTTTTAGAATACTGTGCGGCGAGGAGGGGGAATTTGACGGCACGCTGACCGTTAACCCCTCGGTTGGGATTGGATACTTTGCCCAGGAGTTTGGCAACTTAAGCAGCGACGCCACCATCCTTGATGAGGTGCTGGCGGTGGGGGCAATGGAACAGGAAGCAAGGCTGCTGCTTGCCGGGCTTTTGTTCCGCGGGGACGACGTGTTTAAAAGGATAGGGAATCTCAGCATGGGCGAAAGGGGTAGAGTGGCCTTTGCAAAGCTGATACTGTCGGGGGCAAGTCTACTGGTGCTGGATGAACCCACGAATTATATGGACATCGGATCCAGAGAAAAGATAGAAGAGGTGCTGGGCGAGTTTGGCGGCAGCATAATATTTGTAGCCCATGACCGGTATTTTATTAAAAAGCTGGCAAACCGTATCTTTGTAATAGAGGACAAAAGGCTCCGGTGCTATGACGGCGGCTACGAGTATTACCTGTCAAAGCTAAAGGAAAAACGGGTAAAGGAAAGGGCTGGCACCCATTACGGGCGTTTGCTGGATGATATAAGGCGGCTGGAGTGCCACCTGGCCTTCCTTGGCGGCAAGCTTAACGAAGCCGTAGACGCGGATGAGAAGGGGCGGTTAAACCAGGAATACCTGGCCACCGCCCGGGAACTTAACCGGTGCAAAGAAAAGCTAAAAGAACAAGGATAGCAAAAAAGGGACAAAGAACCGTCCCCTGTCCCTTTTTATATGAATAATAAAAGGCTTACCGCCATTACCGCCATCCCGGCAATAACGCCGGATATCGCCACGTGATGCTCGCCGTATTCCCTTGCTGTAGGAAGCAGTTCATCCAGGGATATATAAACCATTAATCCAGCCACTGCTGCAAAAACAAGCCCCAGCGTTGTATCGTTAAATATCGGTCTTAAAATAAAATAACCCATCAACGCTCCGACAGGCTCGGACAGGCCGGACAGGAAGGATAGTATTAGGGCTTTTTTGCGGTCCCCTGTTGCGTAATAGATTGGTACCGAGACCGCCAGGCCCTCCGGGATATTGTGTATTGCCACGGCAACGGCGATGCTAATTCCCAGCGCAGGGTCGGACAGCGCACTCATAAAGGTGGCCAGGCCTTCGGGGAAGTTATGTATTGCTATTGCCAGCGCAGAAAATAGCCCCATGCGCATAAGCTTTTGTTTTTCCCTTTCATCCATTGCTTCGAACTTTGCTGCGGTGTGCATTTCATGGGGATTCTGGAAAGAGGGCACCAACCTGTCTATGACTGCTACTGCCGCAATACCTACAAAAAAGGCTGCGACGGTTATCCAGGAGCCCTTTCTTATTCCATAAACAATAGTCAGTAAGTCCTTTGCCTCAGCCAAAATCTCGACAAAGGAAACGTATATCATAACCCCGGCCGAGAATCCCAATGCTCCCGAAAGGAATTTAGAGTTGAATTCTTTGGACGCAAACCCTATAAGACTGCCTATTCCCGTAGCCAGCCCGGCAAACAGCGTAAGGCCAAAGGCGGGCCAAAAGTTGCTTAGTTCCACGGTATTCCCCCTTTCGTTATACTGATTATACCATGTTTTTACCCGATAAAAGGCGAATTTTACATCTCCGGTTTACATTAGTAGATTTGGGATATAAATAGTGCAGGAGGTGTATTGAATGGATACAAAGGAAACAGTACTTAAGGTGCTGGAGGATTCCCCCGAGCCATTGAAGGCGGGGGATATAGCCCAGAAAGCAGGGCTGGACAAGAAGGAAGTGGACAAGGCCATAAAGGATTTGAAGAAGGAAGAAAAGATTATTTCGCCCAAAAGGTGTTTTTATTCAGCACCGTAAGCAAAGCCCGCTGTCTGTGCCAGAGGCACTGAGGCGGGTCTTTCTCTGTCCAGGACAGGTTTAAACAGAGTACCTGTCCCCTTAAGCTCCCGTTTACTGGCATAACTAGTAAGAATAAGGAGGAAATCCGGACCCTTTATAGAATATGTAAATAAAAAACAGGAGTATGGATGGCTATGACTATGCATGAGGGTCACAGGAAAAGGGTTAAAGGCCGGTTTCTTTCGGAGGGGCTAGACGCCTTTGAGGATCACCAGGTTTTGGAGCTGTTGCTTTTCTACTGTATACCCCGGAGGGATACAAACGAACTGGCCCATCGGATGATAAAAGAGTTCGGCTCGCTGGCGGGTATCTTTGAGGCGGAGCCGCAGGATATACAGAAAAGATGCGGTGTCAGCGAGAATACCGCCATACTGGTTTCACTCATTCCGTCCCTGGCCAGAAGGTATTTTACCGCCAAATGGGGAGAAAAACCTAAACTTACCTCTTCCTCAAAGGCCGGGGAGTACGCCACCTCCCTTTTTGCCGGAAGGACCTATGAGGCATTCCACGCCATATGCCTTGATTCTCAAAACAGGGTAAACTACGCTGCCCTTGTCCAGGAGGGTACCCTTACCGAAGCGCCGGTATACCCAAGGCTGGTGGTGGAGGCGGTGCTGCGCCACAAAGCAAACAGCGTAATACTGGCCCACAACCACCCTGGGGGCAGTATGCAGCCCTCGAGGGCGGATATTGAAGTTACCGGGAGGATAAGCAAAGCCCTTGAGGCGATATCGGTGAAGGTGGTGGACCATATAATTGTGGCAGGGGACAAATATTTCAGCTTTAAAGAAAACGGCCTGCTCTGATTGCCAGAGCAGGCTTTTAATGGGGGTTTTTAGTATACTAAGCTGTCTTCAAAACGTACGTAATTGAGCATCTTGGATTCTCGTGAAAGCCACAGGCCTATGAAGCCTTTGTCTATAAGCTGTCTCTGCGGTTCAATGTCAACAATGGGTACACTAAGCAGTTCACTTGTTCTTCTTGCCGCCTTGGGGGTCAGGTCTCTGTGGAGGATAAACCTCCAAATTCCGTCGCTACCGTCCGGCGAAGTTCCGTATTTTTTCTTCAGCGCCCTTACCCTCAGCCCATTTTTCATAATATTGTAAAGGCTGTAGATATTTTGCGGAGATACGGTGCAAAGCAGGTGGCCATATCCTAAATCCTTCACCAGCGGTATAGCCAGCTGCAGCGTCAGGCTCTGCAGTGAATTACCCCTGTATTCCGGAAGCACAATAGTCGTTTCCAGATGGGCAACCTTGGACAGTTCCCCCTCCGGCATGTTTATGTCATTACCCAGATTGTTTGGAGAATTACCCGGGAATCCTAAGTAGCGGTAAGCAATAAGGTCCTTTGACTTATTGTATACTCCAATAATCTTAGCACCATTTCGCATATCGTCAAGCATTTCTTCATAGGAATCCATGAAAAGAACTTGCTTATTGGGTAATAGGTCATAGACATGCTTCTCCAGTGCAACAACTTCTCTTAAGTCATCTATTGAAATAAGACGCATAACGTATTGGTCTTTTTCTTTTCTTCCTTCAACGTTTTTGATTAACTGTCCGGTTTTTAATATTGTCATATGACCGACCTCCTTCAAAAATATAATGGTTATAGTACAAGAACATTCATGCGGTGACAACTTATTACATCAGTACAAGTTGCTTCTGCTAATATATATTACCACATACTACTTGTGTCTGTCAATCAAGTTGTCAGAAAAAAATTAAAAAAATTTGCTGTCCTTTTAAGACAGCAGGTTTGGTTTCGTTTTGTTTCGTATAATTATATATAACGTGATAAAGATTTTACATCTTTTAGCGTGTCATCCTGAGCGATAGCGAAGGATCTTATGCCTGGTTGTAAAAAGATTCTTCGGGCTTCGCCCTCAGAATGACAGGGTAGGATTCTTCGGGCCTCGCCAACTTAAATGACAAGTAAAGTAATGTAATATTATTAACACTTTGTATATAGATACAGGATTTTATAAAATGAGACCTTTATCTTGACTTGTTTACGTATCTTTTTACTTTATCGGAGATTCTGGACCCGTTCCCCACATAGAGGATAATATCGTTAGCGTAAAACACCATCTTGGGCCCTGGGGACAGGTACAGATGTCCCGAACGGTTAATCCCGATTATGGTTGCGCCGGTGTGGTTCCAGAAGCGGACCTCACCTATGGATTTGCCCACCAGGTGGCTCTTAGTGGATATTTTTAATTCCAGGGGATAAATAATCCCTATATTTCTAAGGAGCATGGCCTGCTCTATAATGGAGTCCAGCCTTTCAAGGACTGAATCCTCAATGGCCTTTTTCTGCTCCATAAGTTTGGCTATCTCCTCCCGCATGGACAGAATCCTATCCTTGGACTGGTATTCCTTAATGAAGGTATCGGCCGCATCCTTTGATTTAATCAGTACTCCTTTTTTGTCAATTACGTTTATCACCTCGAGCTCTTCCAGAAGTGCCAGCGACCTCCTGATTGTCTCGGGGGATACGGCGTATTTACCGGCCAGCGTAGACCGTCCCGTAACCATCTCTCCTACCTTCCACTCGCCGTTTACTATGCTGAAGGCTATATCCAATGCTATTTTCTCATACTTTGGAACCTTATCCTCTTTATTCATGGGAATGTTTTGAAGACTCATTTTAACACCCTCTACATTTTTTTGGTGCTTACTATATAATCGGTGCCTTTACTAATATTCTTCAATCTTTGACCCCGTTTGTCAAGTGCATTGTCCATTTTTGCCTCGGTCTCCAGTAAGGGGCAGGAAATAGGGGGAGCTTATAGAATATTGAAGCGGAAGGCGGTTTTTG
>JAAYJF010000032.1 GCA_012523075.1 Clostridiales bacterium
CACTTCCCACTTCTCACTTCCCACTTCTCACTTCCCATATGAATGCCCCCGATTGATAAGCTTTAGGGATGGGACGCATCAAATTGTGAGATAAGCGGTGTAATGTATAATGTGCAAGGTATAAATAAGTAATGCAATAGAGGAGGTAAAAAGTATGAAGGTGCTGGGAATAGTTGCCGAATATAATCCGTTCCACAACGGACATTTGTACCATCTCGAGGAATCAAGGCGTATTGCCGGCGCAACCCATACCGTAGCCGTTATGAGCGGTAATTTCGTTCAAAGGGGCGAACCCGCAGTGGTAAACAAATGGGCAAGGGCAGAAATGGCGGTAAAAGCCGGGGTGGACTTGGTGCTGGAGCTGCCGACGGTGTACGCCTGTCGCAGCGCCGAGGGCTTTTCAATGGGCGCTTTAAAGATACTTCACGGGATTGGAGTGGTGGACTCCCTCTGTTTCGGTAGTGAAGCTGGAAACCTACAAGGCCTTACCGAGGTCTCCCGCATACTAGCACAGGAACCGGAGGGTTACAAGGAACTGCTACGAGATTACCTGGCCAGGGGTCAGAGTTTCCCCTCCGCTAGGGCATCGGCCCTGGAGAGGTTTTTGGGCCCCTCCGCCGGTGAACTGCACCCTCTGCTTGCTTCTCCCAACAACATACTAGCCATAGAGTACCTCAAGGCCTTGGAAAGGCTAAAAAGCGGCATCGTGCCCTATACAGTGAGGCGGAAAGCTGCCGGTTATCATTCCCGGTCCATTTATTCAAGGATTTCCAGCGCAACTGCAATACGGGGTGAGCTAACAAGAAGGAACGCCGTGACCGAAAGAACCGCAAAGGTCCTCCCCCGTTCCAGCATAGAAGTACTGGAAAGGGAATTCCTGCTGGGTAGAGGCCCGGTCTGTCATGACATGTTCAGTCTTGCTGTCATCACGCTTATTCGAAGAATGGGACCGGAGACCCTTGAGCGGTACCCCGAGGTCACAGAGGGGCTTGAAAACAGAATCCAAGGCGCAGCCGGAAAGGAAACAACCGTTACCGGTATACTGGACCGGATAAAAACAAAGCGGTACACCCACACTCGCCTTAGGAGAATCCTGACCTACATACTTCTTGACATAACCCGTGAGTCTGTAATACGCCTCGAAGAGCAAAACAGCCCCTGCTACGCAAGGGTTCTGGCGCTAAACAAAAAAGGGGCGGAAATACTAAAAAAAGCTGGCAACAGTACCAAGATACCCATTATAACCAAAACCGCCCATCACGGGTTCCCCAAAGAATCTCCTTTGCTTGAGATTTTGCAAAAAGATGTTCTGGCAACCGACCTGTATGTAACGGCGTATGCTAATGGGAAGTATTCTTTCGCCGGCCAAGACTATGTAACCAGCCCCTTTTTTCTGCGGGAACAAGCCCGGAATTAAGGTCTTCCATCACTTCCAGGGCCGCCTTCCTGCCTGAATGGATGCACTCCTCCACCTGGTTGAAGGTTACCGGATTTATATGCTTAAGATAGGGGCTTATTATCAAATCCGCGTCTATTCCTCTTAACATCAGTATTTCGTTTTGCAGTATATCTATGCTCTGGATTATTACATCGTAAATACTTTCCATCCTCTTGTCCTCTATCCATGATCCCAAGTTTACCCCAACTGTATAATCGGCTCCCATGTCCTTCACCAGGTCAACGGGTACCGGGTCTACCAGCCCACCGTCGGCAAGGATGCGCCCGTCCAGCTCTAAAGGCGCTATTATCCCCGGAATAGCAACACTGGCCCTGACCGCCTTGTAGACGTACCCCGAATGGAGCACTACCCTTTCACCGGTGCACAGGTCGGTGGCTACCACCGTCAGCGGCTTTTTAAGCTCGTCAAACCTTTTGCCGCCGGTGTATCTTTTGATTAGCTGCTCCAGCTTCCGGCCCTGTACCAGCCCTTTTTTGGGTACCGATATGTCTATCCAGTCCCAGGGCTCCATATCCACCGCCAAATCAATAATCTCCATAATCGACATACCGCTGCAATACAGCGCCCCAATAAGTGCGCCTATGCTGCACCCAGAAATATAGTCAATCTCTATCCCTCTTTCCTCCAGGGCCTGAAGCACCCCCAAATGGGCGAACCCGCGGGCGGCTCCCGACCCCAGTGCCAGCCCGAACTTTTTGCGTGTCAAAACATTACCTCCCCTGTTATTCATATTAAAGAGGCCCGGTAAATATATTGAAATAGTAGCTAAAAAATAATAAGGAGCATCCTCTATGTCAAATACACGCTTGCTCTATATTGCCCTTGTTTCCCTCGTTATTGTTATTACCTATTTTTATATAAGGTTAAACGATGTAAAGCTAATAAAAACAAAAAAAACCGAACTGTCCGTCTATATATCTGCATTAACCGTATCCCTGTTTGTAATGAGCCTTGTGTACTACCCGGAGGAGTGCTATCGGGCAGCCGTTGACGGAGTGGATACGTGGGTTAACGTGGTGCTGCCAGCACTGTTACCTTTTTTTATCGGCGCCGAACTTCTTATAGGCCTTGGGGTCATCGATTTTATAGGCACAATGCTGGAACCGGTCATGCGTCCGCTTTTTAAGACGCCGGGTAATTCAGCCTTTGTGTTCGTAATGAGCATAGCCTCGGGTTATCCTGTCGGGGTTAAGCTTACCTGCAGTCTTCGGGAAAAAGGAATGTGCACGTGGGCCGAGGGCCAGCGCATGCTCACCTTTTGCAGCACCTCCGGGCCGCTTTTTATGATAGGTGCCGTTGCCATAGGAATGTTCGGCAGCCGGCTTGCGGGCACAATAATAGCAATTTCCCATTACCTATCCGCCGCTATATTAGGTATTATTGTCGGTTTCCTTTTCGGGGGAAGCAGCAAAGGTGAGGTCCGCTCACCGGGTACCCGTGGCATAAGGGGCGCCGTAAACGCGATGCTTGCAAAAAGAAGGCTGGATGGCAGACCCTTTGGCGTATTATGGGGCGATGCGGTGCGGGAGAGCATAAACACCCTTCTTATTGTCGGCGGTTTCATTATCATGTTTTCGGTGGTTATCCAGCTGTTCTCGTTAACAGGGGCCCTGCAGTTCGTTACAGGACCCTTTGAAAGACTGCTAAGCGGCATCTCCTTGCCCAAAACCCTTGTACAGCCGGTTTTCAGTGGTATGCTTGAGATAACCATAGGTAGCAGGCTACTCTCGCAGGTGGAGGCCCTTCCATTTGTCTATGTAGTCTCCGCAGCCAGCCTTATAATAGGGTGGAGCGGGTTTTCCATCCACGCCCAGGCGGTTAGCTTCATAAGCAGAACCGACTTAAACCCTGCCCTGTATATGCTTTCCAAGCTGTTCCATGGTATATTGTGCTGTTTAACGTCCTATTTAATATGCAGAGTGTTCCTGTCCGGAATGCCCCAGGATGTGTTCCTCCCGGACCCCGGCGTGGTTTCTCGCTACACATTCTTCCGGGGGCTTGTTGTCTCTACAGGGACTTTTTTAGCGCTGTCGGCGTCAATGATTGCTATACCGGCTTTTTGCATGTTGTTTCGGACTGTAACAGGCTTTTATATAAAGGAAAGATAAATACCGTCAGCTTCTTAGATTTTTAATTTCTTCACGATTCTTCCTTATAAGTTCAATATACTCCCCAAGCTTCTTTTCCAGCTCGGCCAGAAGGTTGTCGGCATATTCCTTTGTGCCCACCCTAATTTCCCGTGCATTTTTCTTGGCACCATCTATTATCTCTTCGCTCTGCATGTAGGCCCTGCGAGTGACTTCGCTCTCCTCCACCATTGCCTTAATATGCTCTTCCGTCTCCTTTATCATTACCTCCGCTTCCTTCTGTGCCTCTATCAGTATCCTGTTCCTTTCCTCCTTAATCCAGTTGGCCTGTTTAATCTCCTCGGGCAAAATATCCCTTATGGAATCAATTATTCCCAGTACCTTTTCCCTGTCAACCAGCACCTTGTCTGAGAAAGGCACAGACAGGCCCTCTTCAACAATCTCCTCCAGCTTGCCCAGCAGTTCCCCTATATTCATACCCTTTTCCCTCCCTCAACATGGAGACCTATTTATTCTTTTCCAGAAGCTTTTCGGACACGTAATCCGGCACCAGTTCCTTTACGCATCCGCCTAGTCTGGCAACTTCCTTAACAAGGCTTGAGCTCAAAAATGAATACCTGCTGCTGGTCATCATAAATATCGTTTCCACATTCCTGTTTAACTTCCTGTTCATTAAAGCCATCTGCAGCTCGTACTCAAAGTCCGAAACCGCCCTTAGTCCTTTAAGAACGGTGTTGGCTCCTTTTTGGTCCACGTAATCTATTAGCAGACCCGAAAAGCTGTCCACTTCCACATTTCTAAGCTCGCTTGTGGCGTTACGTATCATATCCATCCTTTCCTCGGTATCAAACAAAGGAGCTTTGGACGGATTGTTCAACACCGCCACTATTACATTGTCGAAAAGGCGCGAGGCCCTGTCTATTATATCTATGTGCCCGTAGGTAATTGGATCAAAACTTCCCGGATATACTGCTATCTTCATTGTCATCCCTCCTGGTTAATATGCTTATTGCAGTGCTACCGTATTTTTTATTCTTAACCGGTACAAAACGCTTAAATATTCCATCCAGTCCGAGCCAATGGGGGTGCTCTATAATTATCAGTCCCCCGTTTCTTATAATACCATATCTATCTATGGAAAAAAGGGTTTTTTCGTATAAATTATCACCATAGGGCGGATCGATAAAAATCAGGTCGAAGAGCCTGTTTGCCCTATTAAAGCCTTTCAGTGCCCTTAAAGCATCTATAGACAGTACCTCGCTTTGGGCTGCAAAGCCCGCCAGCTTAATATTTTCTCTTAACACCTTTAAGGATCCGGGATTTTTCTCCACAAAGGTGACAAATTCTGCCCCCCGGCTTATTGCCTCGAGGCCGAGGCTGCCCGTCCCAGCAAATAGGTCCAGTACATAGCTGCTATGTATACAGGGCCCGATTATACTGAAAATCGCTTCTTTAACCCTGTCGGCGGTTGGTCTTATGCTGTCGTCCTTAGGTGATACCAGCCTTCTCCCCCTGGCACTGCCCGCCACTATCCTCAATTTCATCCCTCCATTCTTTAATATTTTAGCATAACACCCATTCATAAACAAAATGTTTCGGTATAATAGGCGGTCTGCGGGGTAACTCTATAATTATAGTGCAAAAAAAGAAAACTTCCCATAGAACTCTTCCTTCGATTTCTCCTCTCCGGTACCGGTGCATTAGCTCGCCGGTACCACTCTTTTTAGCCATTATTATATTAATCGGATAAAAAAGGAAGAACCCTAAGGTCCTTCCTTTTTTATATTTATAAGAACTACTTGCCAGCCATTTGTCTCTCTGCCTGTTCAATCATCCTTTTAACCATATATCCCCCAATATAACCAGCTTCCTTGGAGGTAAGGTCACCATTATAACCCTTCTTCAGGTTAACACCCACCTGGCCTGCTACTTCATATTTCATCTGGTCAAGGGCGGCCCTGGCTTCAGGTACTACTTTTCGGTTACTGTTCCTTGCCACTTGTGTATCACCTCCTGTTCGCCTTTGTAGTATTAATTTAACCACTGATGCCTATTTTAAACTAGTAATTATTTCATCAGTTATACAATACTTTTAAAAACAGTGCAAATCAACAAGGAACGGTTATCACCGTCCCTTGTTTAAGTATTGTCCTATTTACCGCTCATTTGCCTTTCTACCTGCTCAATCATCCTCTTTACCATAAACCCGCCGATAGACCCCGCTTCCCTTGCTGTAAGGTCACCGTTGTATCCATCCTTAAGATTAACTCCTATCTGGGAGGCCACTTCGAATTTCATTCTGTCGAGGGCTTGTCTGGCTTCGGGATAGAGAGTCCGGTTTGTGCCGGTACTACCTCCGGTGGTACCTCCGCCTGTGCCCATCCTTCCTGTCAAACCATCCAAAAAGAATCACCTCCTGTCACATATTCTAGAATTATTGTATGCAGGCAGGTATATTTTAAACTAGTAATTTTTGTCCAACTTTCTATTATATAACGCCGGTGGGCAGGCGAGTTTCGTCAAAAAAATCCCCTATCCTAAGATTTAAGGCGCGCCATTCGGAATTGCTTATAAAGCCCGGGTCCTCCAGCAATTCCATTACGGCGGACTGAACGTGTTTTAAAACGTCAATATCCTGCGGCAGCCTCGCAATGTTAAGCTCGGGCAGCCCGTGCTGCCTTGTTCCGAAGAAATCGCCAGGGCCCCGTAACTGAAGGTCCTTTTCAGAAATTAAAAACCCGTCGTTTGATTCCGCCAGTACCTTCATCCTGCTGTGGGCGGTCCTGCTTCCGCTGCCGCATATAAGAATGCAATAGGACTGGCTTTCACCCCTTCCCACCCTTCCTCGCAGTTGGTGCAGCTGGGCAAGGCCAAACCTCTCGGCGTTTTCTATCACCATAATGTTTGCGTTGGGAACGTTTACCCCCACCTCAATTACTGTGGTTGACACCAAAAGATGGGTACTCCCGTCCCGGAAGTTCCTCATTATTTCTTCCTTGGTCTGTCCGTCCACCTTACCGTGTAGCAGCTCCAGATTGTATTTCCCCGAGTACTTTTCCGCCAGTTCCCGGTATACACAAACAGCGGACCTTGCGTCCACAAGCTCGGTATCCTCTATAAGAGGGCACACCACGTAGGCCTGACGGCCCTCTTTAAGCTGTTTTTCCACAAACCCGTATGCCCTATCCCTTACCTTTTCGCCTATCACGTAGGTTTCCACCCTTTTCCTTCCCGGCGGCATCTCATCTATAATGGACAGGTCCATATCGCCATAGAGTATCAGCGCTAAGGACCTGGGAATTGGCGTTGCCGTCATCACCAGGATGTCCGGGTTTGTCCCCTTGGCGACCAGGGCAGACCGCTGCCGTACCCCGAACCGGTGCTGCTCATCGGTAATAACCAGTCCTAAGCGTTTAAATTCCACGCCTTCCTGTATAAGCGAATGGGTACCTATTATTATGTCAATCTCTCCGCTACTGATACGACTGTGGATTTCCCTTCTCTGTCCTGCTGTGCAGCTGCCTGATAAAAGCTCAATGTTAAGGTCAAAGCCCGACAGAACATCGCTCAGCGTCTGGAAATGCTGCTCGGCCAGTATCTCGGTGGGCACCATCAAAGCGCCCTGGTAACCGTTCTGCGCAGCCTTTAGTAAGGCCAGCGCCGCAATGACAGTTTTACCCGAGCCCACATCCCCCTGCAGCAGCCTGTTCATTATACGAGGGCCTTCCATATCCCTCTTAATCTCGGCCCATACCCTATTCTGGGCGCCGGTCAGTTTGAAGGGCAGCCCGTCAATAAGCCTGCCTTCCCCGGGGGTCTTTTCAAAAGCTATACCTTCACCCTTGTCCTTCAGTTCCTTTTTCATAAGCAAAAGGCCTAGTTGCAAAAGAAAAAACTCTTCAAAAACCAGGCGGTACCTGGCTTTTTCCAAGCTCTTTAAACTACTGGGAAAATGTATGTTTTTAAGGCAAAACTCTATATCCTCCAGGCCGTATTCCTCTCTAAAGCCCCTGGGAAAAATATCCTCCAGCCTCCCGGCCACGGTGGACAATGCTTTCGAAATCATCCTTTCAAAGTCACCGGGCCCCAGCCTTCCGCGTCTTGAGTATATAGGGGCTATGCTTCCGCTGTATCCCTTATCCCCGTCCGTCGCCTTAACCACCTGTGGGTTTTGTATCTGAAGGTCCCCCATGCGTCTTTCGATGCGTCCGAAGAAGTCGTACTCAGCGTTAACCCTAAGCTTTTTCGGAGTGTAGGGGTTGTTGAACCATAGCGCAAAGCCCCGGGCGGTACCGTCGGCTATAGGCACCCGGGTCAGGGTAAAGCCCTTCCTTACACGTTTTGTACGGGGACTGCCTGTGACCACTGCCCTGGTGCCCGCCCTTCGTCCGTGGGGCAACTGTGCCAGCGTAAAGCTGTACGTTCTGTCTTCATGCTCCCTGGGAAAACAGTGCAGTAGGTCCCTTAGGGTCCCTATTCCCACAGCCCGCAGGTATTCCTGCTTTTTGGGGCCGACACCCTTCAGGACAGAAACCGGCTGCTCCAGTATTTCCATGCTCTCACCTCGTCCGGGGAGTTTTCGCTATTCCACCGAAATCACGTAATAGTACACCGGTTGTCCCCCATAATGCACTTCTATTTCGCAGTCCCGCATTTTTTCTTTGAGCCTGTCGGCAAAACCCTCGGCCTGCCCCTCCGTAACCTGCTCGCCATAGAATACCGTTATAATGTCGCATCCGTCCTCGGTAAGGGAGGAAACCAATTCGAAAGCCACCTCGTCCACGTCTTCTCCTTTGGTCCTGATGCTTCCCTCGGCTATACCTATAATATCGCCCTCATGCATCTTTATATCGTCAAAGACCGAATCCCTGACCGCGTATGTAACCTGTCCGGTTTTTACAGTTGCAATGGCTTCTTTCATGTCTTCGAAGTTATCCTCGGCGCCGCGCATCGAGTTAAAGGCAATCATCGCCGCAATACCCTGGGGCATTGACTTGGTGGGCACCACAAACACGTTTTTATCGCACAGTTCGCGCGCCTGGTTTGCCGCCAGTATTACGTTGCCGTTGTTGGGCAGTATGAATATATTTTTCGCCCTTAGGCTCTCTATAGCCTTTACTATATCCTGGGTGCTGGGGTTCATGGTCTGGCCACCCTGGATAATATTGTCCACTCCCAGGTCCCTAAAAAGATCCATAAACCCTTCCCCCATCACCACGCTTATAAATCCAAATTCCTTTTGATCTATTTCAGCTTCTATGGTTGAACGGTGCTGCTCCTTCATGTTCTCTATCTTTATCCGGGACAATTCCCCCAACCTCAGCCCTTCCTCCAGTATTCTGCCGGGCTGGCTTGTGTGGATATGTACCTTTATTACCCTCTCGTCTCCTACCACCAGCGTACAGTCCCCCAGGCCGGAGTATGCCTCCTTAAGCTGCTCCGCATCCCCCTTGGGGTTCTTTATGATAAACTCGGTGCAGTAGGGAAACTCCAAATGCTCCCCTTCGACTATATCCTCCACCACCGCTCCCCCGACCGATATGGGCCGGTTCCGGTCGTTTAGTATTATCTCCTCTCCTCTTAATGCCTTTAAAAATCCAAGCAGTAAATATAAGAACCCCTTACCCCCGGCATCCACGACGCCCGCCTGGGCCAGGACTTTAAGCATGTGCGGCGTCCTGTCAAGGGTGGCAGCGGCTTGTTTCAAAACCTCTTCCAGAAAGTCATCAAAACTTTTTACGCTTTCACATATATCATTTGCCCTGTCGGCAGTCTCCCGGGCCACCGTCAGTATAGTTCCCTCGGTAGGCTTCATAACCGCCTTGTAGGCCGTTTCAACGCCCTCCCTAAGGGCCCTGGCAAACTCCACCGTGTTAAGCCTTTTATTGTTTTTCAACTTCGAAGCGAAGCCACGGAAGAGCTGTGAAAGAATTACCCCAGAGTTCCCTCTTGCACCCATAAGCGAACCGCTTGCCACCGCTTCAACAACATCGCCCACCTCTTCCCTCGCCAGCATGTTCAGTTCCTGGACTGCGGAAGACATGGTAAGAGACATATTGGTACCTGTATCACCGTCCGGGACCGGAAAGACATTCAGGGAATCTACCAGCTCCTTGTTGTTGTCCAGCGTATTTGCAGCGTTTATAAACATCCTCTTCAAAGTGGTGCCGTCAATGGTAATCTCTTTATTCAACTAATGTCCCCCCTTTATGTCCCTAAACCCGGACACCCTTTACATTTACGTTAACCCTCTTTACCTCAATACCGGTCATCGTCTCCACCGAGTATTTCACCTTGTCTATTATGTTCTGTGCAATGGCCGATATCTTGGTGCCAAACTTAACAACTATGTAGAGGTCTATTATAAGAGCGTCCTCTTCCGTGTATACTTTTACACCCTTGCTTAGGTGCTCTTTTTTCAAAAGCTCCACTATTCCGTCGGTGCTGGACTTGGACGCCATGCCGACAAGACCGTAACACTCCATGGTTGCAATCCCTGCAATGTTTGCAAGAACGTCCTCACCAATTAATATGCTGCCAAGGCTATTGTCAATTTTAGCCGTCATAGGATAACCTCCTAACCAATGATAGGATATTTATATTCTATAATATCCCGATTTCTTTTACAACAAACTAATCCAAAAAGTGATTCTCCCGCCCGGCGTCATTTTTGGGTAGAGCACAAATTAATTGCTGGATTATTGCCAATAATAACTTTGTATGTTAAAATAAATGTGTTTTATTATGGAACCTGAAAGCTTATCAATGGGGGACAGTCGTGTGAGCAGTGGGAAGTGCTATGTGGGAAATGGGAGCTTTGGGTATAACCTCGGAGTAAAATTTAAGTCCCACCTCCAACCTCTCACCTCACATATCACAATAAGGAGGTGTTTTTATGGCAACGGTTTGTTATATCTGTGAAAAAGAACGCCAGGCCGGCAGCAAAGTTAGCCATTCCAATAGGCATTCCAAAAGGCGTTGGAAACCTAATATAAAAAAAGTAAGGGCCATAGTGGACGACAGCCCCAGAAGTATTCACGTCTGCACAAGGTGCCTTCGTTCCGGTAAGGTTGTACGGTCGGTATAACACGCAAAAACGTGCAGAGCACAGTTTCCTCGGCACGTTTTCTATTTTTTGTATTAATGGCATTACTCTCCGGTTCCGATCCGAAACACCTTTTTCAGAATGGTTCTTATAAATTTTGGCGGCTTCATTACAAAAATCCTCATACCCGCACCTCCCATACAGAAATCAATCGATTAGTATCTTGCAACCCACCACGATAAGAGCGGTACCTGCTGCCAGCAGCCAGCACCATACAGGAAAAACAAGACAGCATACAACCCCAAGTATAAATGCCAGAACCAGTAGATTACTCATCCTCTTTCTTCTAAAACCTGACAACCCGACCACCTCCGCAGCCATCCGGACACCCCAAACTATGATACCGGAACCGGCGGCGGCTGGGACCTACCCGGTACACACCGGCACCGCCTATCGCAGGTAAAGGCAGTACAGGGTATAGACTAAGGCGCCCAGTAAAACGGCAAGTATTATGTACCATACCCATGGCGGTACAAAAACAGCTATTATAAGTACCCCTGCCGCAATTGCCGCAAGCCCCACCATCCTTCTTAAGTGAAACCTTTTCAAAACCTCCTCCTCCCTGTCACTGGAAATATCCGGGCAGTTTTTTGCATAAATAAAAGCCCCCTAATACTATGGTATTCAGAGAGCTCCCTTATTGACACTCAATATTTTTAGGTTTATTTTTTAGTCCAATGGCCGGACCACCAGCAGCCTTCCCCCGGATATGCTTATCTCACCGCTGTCTGCCACAAGCTGGTTGCTTATACCCCTTGAGCTTCCCATTTCAAGCGTAAAGTCATATAAGGGATACTTAAAACCCTTTAGCGTTACGCCCCTTACATCACCCCCGTAGGGTATCAGCGAAACCAGCGAGCCCTTGCCCTTTACCAGGGCCCTGTCTTTTATTATAGTTGCCCTGTTGTACTCGTTTATTAACTCACCGACGACACCCTTATCGGCTATACAAAGCAGCAGGCCTATGTTGGCGATAGTATGGTCAATCCTTGTGCCGGTGGCCCCAAGCAGCATTATATAATCTGCACCGTTTGAGAGCGCATACTCGACGGCCAACTGTGCATCGGTGTCGTCCTTTTCCGACGGATATTCAATTATCTTCGCCCCGCTAAAGCTCTGGGCAAACTCCCTGGTACACGAATCAAAGTCACCTATTATAACATGGGGCTGCATGCCCATTTTTTTTACGTGATAGGCCCCGCCGTCGGCGCAGATAATTATATCACAGTCCTTCAGCAGTCTGCGGTGGAACTCAAAATCCCAAATACTCCCATGGCAAATGACCGCCGCTTTCATCCGCACCGCCCCCCGTTTAGCACCTGCTTAAATTCCCGCACCCTGTCCTCTGCCGAAGGGGCGCCGTATACGGAGGAACCAGCCACCAGCACGGTGGCCCCCGCTTGTGCCAGCGCTCCGGCGTTTTCTAAGTTTACGCCTCCGTCTACCTCTATTTCAAAACTGTAACCACCGTCTTCCTTCATATTCTTAAGCCGGGCAATCTTATCAAGGGAAGAGGGTATAAACTTTTGTCCGCCAAAACCGGGGTTTACACTCATAACCAGCACAAGGTCTACCTCCGGCAGCATAATTCTCAGCACCTCCGGTGGTGTCGCCGGATTTATTGATATCCCCGCTTTTTTGCCCAGTTCCTTAATGTTTGATATTGTTCTGTGTATGTGACCGCAGGCCTCCCAGTGCACCGTTATAATGTCGGCACCCGCCGACGCAAAGTCGTTTATGTACCTGTCGGCATTCTTTATCATAAGATGCACGTCAAGGGGGAGAGCCGACACCCTTCTTATGCTCCTTACCACCGGGGGGCCTATTGTTATATTTGGTACAAAGTGCCCGTCCATTACGTCTATGTGCAGCCAGTCCGCGCCTCCCTTTTCAACATTTGCTATCTCTTCCCCCAGCCTTGCAAAGTCTGCTGAAAGCAGGGACGGAGCCAATTTAATCATACTTTTTCCTCCTACTCTGCCGCAGTTCCTCCAACAGTTTTATATAATTCCGGTACCGGAAGGCTGCAATATTTCCTTCCTTCACCGCTATTTGTACCGAACAATCCGGTTCGCTTATATGCCTGCACCCGGCAAACCGGCATTCACCGGGGCTGTTTTCAAACTCGGGATAAAAACGGCCAAACTCGCTTTCCTCCATATCCTCCAGTTCCTTAACCGCGCCAAGGCTTAGGGAACTAAAACCCGGGGTATCCACCACCATCCCGCCGAAATTAAGCTCCAGCAGCTCGGCATGGCGGGTGGTGTGCCTACCTCTTTTAAGTCTTGAGCTAACCTCCCCGGTTTTTAGGCCCAGTCCGGGCTGCAGGGTGTTCATTATACTGCTTTTGCCCACCCCGGACATACCAGCGAACACCGAAACCCTATCCCTAAGGGCTTCCTTCAGCTCATTCATACCCTGCCCGGTTTTGGTGCTGGTGCACAGCACCACGTAACCCACCCGGCGGTATGCGTCAATAACCTCCCTGGTTTTACCCTCGCTGTCAAGGTCCATCTTGTTAAAGCAGATAATCTTGTCCATACCGTTTAAATGGGCCAGAACCAGTAGCCTGTCAAGTAGCAACAAATCCGGCTGGGGCTGCTGTGTCGCCACCACCGCCACACACTGCTCTACGTTGGCTACGCTTGGCCTTGGGAGCATATTCTCCCTTGGCAGGATTTCATGGATGACTCCCTGGGCGTTATTGTCTTCTATGAGGGATATCAAAACCTTATCCCCCACCAGCGGAATCTGGCTGTCCTTCCTAAAAACACCCCTTGGCTTACATTCAATAAGACCAATGCCGGTATTCACGTAGTAAAAACCACCGATTCCTTTCACAATCCTGCCTTGGTACATCCTATTCCTCCCCGCCGAAAGTTATCGTTTCGCTCCACTGCTCAACATCGTCAAAGAGAACCACCACCCGTGCCTCTCCCTTGCCGCTTACAGGCACCTTAAGAGGCCCTTCGTCGGCATCGTGCCTCATCTGGTATTCTATTTCCTCCACGCCGTCCTGGTACTTCTTAACGGTCACCTTTACGTCCTTGCTGCCCTCCGGTAGATTTATGGTCAGCACCTTGGTGCCCTCGGACGGCGGCTGTACTATCTTTTTGCCGGTGCTCACCCACAGGCCGATGGATGCACCCTCTTCAACCATTGTGTTGGGCGGTATGCTCTGTCTTATTACATAGCCCTCGGGTACAATGTCGCTTTCCTGGGGATAGGTATCCGCCAGTATCATCCCGGCGTTTTGTATCCTTGTTTTGGCGGTCTGAAGGTCCAGGCCAACCACGGGAGGAACGGGTATCTGCTGTATTTCCGGTCCCGAGCTTATAACCAAATCAACCGACGTTCCCTCGTCCACCATTATACCCGGCTTGGGGCTCTGGTCCATTACCACGCCCACCGGCACCGTTTCACTGGGACGGGCCTGGATATGCCCGTCGGTAAGCCTCGCCCGTTGCAATTCTGCCAGGGCTTCGGCGGATTCTTTGTTTAACAGATAGGGCACCTCGGTTTTCTCCGGGCCAAGGCTTAATACCACCAATACCGGATTGCTTGTTTTGTTTTCGGTGCCCCCCTTGGGGTGCTGTGAAATAATTATCCCGGCTGCGAAATCGGGGTTGTTCTTCCTTTCCCTAATCTCCATTTTCAGTCCAAAGCTTTTCAGCTCTTCTTCGGCCTCCTCCTGGGTCTTGCCTTCTATATCCGGTACTACCACGACATCTACAAACAG
The DNA here is from genome assembly GCA_012523075.1 of Clostridiales bacterium. Lineage (GTDB taxonomy): Bacteria > Bacillota > Clostridia > Ch29 > Ch29 > JAAYEV01. Next base: position 14,391 of record JAAYJF010000032.1, read on the forward strand.
GAGCTCCCGTATTAGAATGCTACCGCCGTATCCTATCGCAATAAGTGCTATCAGTATTATCGCAGCTATTATATACGTATTCTTCCTTTTAGCAGCCTTTTTAACGGCCTTGTTTGGATTTTTATTGTTCCTGTTATTACTTACTTCGCTGTCGTTACCCACCGCGGGCATTACAATTGTGGGACTTGTTTCCTCATCAAAGCCCGAGCCTTCGAATATTATGTCATTATCCCTTATAAAGGCCCTTATGTCGCCCAGCATCTGCTCGGCGGTCTCATACCGGCTGCTCGGGTCTTTTTGTATGGCCTTCATTATTATCTGTTCAAGCCCCGCAGGAATTCCGTCTATCAATTCCGCAGGCGGGGTCACCGTTTCCTGTATATGCTTTAGGGCTATGGATATGGGGCTTTCACCCTCGAAGGGAACCCTGCCGGTTACCATCTCGTACAGCACTATTCCCAGTGAATACAGGTCGGACTTCTCGTCGGTATACCCTCCCCTGGCCTGTTCCGGGGAAAAATAGTGAACAGACCCGATTACGCTACCGGTATTTGCTACGGTGGAGCTTGTAACTGCTCGGGCTATACCAAAATCGGTAACCTTTGCCGTGCCGTCCCTTGTCACAAGTATATTATGCGGTTTTATATCCCTGTGCACTATATGGTTATTATGCGCATGGACAAGGGCTTTACAAATCTGCTGGGCTATCTCCGCCGCCTGGTGGGGGTTCATTCTTCCCTTTTCCCTTATAAGCTGCTTAAGGGTTTTACCCTCGACGTATTCCATTACAATGTAATATATTTCCTCATCGACACCTACGTCATATATGCTCACGATGTTCTGATGCGACAGGCTGGCCGCCGCCTGGGATTCTTGCCTGAACTTCTTCACAAAGCTTTCATCGCTTGTAAATTCCGGTCTTAGTATCTTTACCGCAACGTACCTGTTTAGCAGACCGCATCGGGCTTTATATACAAAGGACATGCCGCCGCTGCCTATTTTCTCCACTATCTCGTACCGGTTACCAAGAGTCTTGCCAATCATTCACTACACCCCACTTTCACAACTATTGCTGTTACATTGTCTTTCCCGCCCTTAATATTCGCCTCTTCTATCAACGCTTTGGAAATGGACTGAGGGTCTTGCCC
>JAAYJF010000046.1 GCA_012523075.1 Clostridiales bacterium
CATGTTTGACGGCCAGATACACGACATAGGCAGGGTAACAGAGGTGGTAAGAGAGACAAAAAGAAGGCTGGAGCAAAGGAACAACTGCGCTCTTGGGCACGTTTGTGTTGCAGCCGCCGGAAGGGCTCTTGTTACCCACAGGTCAAGGGTAAGCGAAAATGTGGAGGGGCTTGGCCCTGCGGACGCCGCCTTTATAAGCAGCCTTGAGCTTAAGGCTATGCAGAGTTCCCAGCAGCAAATACAAATCGATTACAGGGGAAGCTCACAGCATTACTGCGTAGGTTACAGCGTGGTCCATTACTATCTGGACGGGGTACCTATAAAAAGCCTCGAGGGTCACAGGGGTTTTGAAATGGGCGTTGAAGTGATTTCAACCTTCCTGCCGCGGTCGGTGGTGGACAGCCTTTATGCGGTTATGGAAAGGTCGGGTCTGGAGGTAATAAATTTGACCCTGGAGCCCATCGCGGCCATGGGCCTGGCTATCCCCGAGAACCTCCGGATGCTTAACCTGGCGATGGTGGATGTAGGCGCCGGGACCTCGGATATTGCCATATCCCGGGGCGGCAGCATTTACGCCTATTCAATGGTATCCATGGCAGGAGATGAGGTGACCGAGGCAATAGCCCAGCATTTTCTGCTGGATTTCAAAACCGCCGAGGGGCTAAAAAAGCAGCTTTTTTCCGATGGACAGTCCGCTGTCTGCAGGGATGTTATGGGAAGCCGGCTGCAAATAAGCCGTCAGCAGCTCATAGAATGCATACAGCCGGTGGTGGAGAAGATATCCGACGGTATAGCCAAAAAAATAATGGAGTACAACCAGGGACCGCCCAAGGCGCTATTCTGCATCGGAGGCGGCAGCCTGACGCCGGGGCTTAAGGAATGCCTTGCTTCAAAGCTGGGGCTTCCCGAGACCAGGGTAGGCATGAAAGGCCTTGAAGAGACCGACCGGCTTAAGGTATCAACGCCCCGTTTTGCAGGACCTGAGTATATAACCCCCGTAGGTATTGCACTGGCAGGATACACAATGGCCGGGGACCATTTTATGGACGTGACGGTAAACGGTGAGGCGCTTAGGCTGTTAAACACCAGGACAATAACGGTAAGCGACGCCCTTATGGCTATCGGTTTTCCACCGAGGAAATTGATACCCACCCGGGGTGATTCTGTAGAATTTTCTGTTAACAGCGAGATGAGGGAAATAAAGGGCGAGCCGGGGTCCGCAGCGGTTATCAGGCTTGACGGGGAGGTGGCATCCCTTGAATCGGCACTGAAGAACGGCTGCGTGGTGGAGGTGACCGGGGCGACAACGGGCGAAATGGCAAGGCCAACGGTGGCGGATATAATTGAAAAGGAATCCTGCAGTATTAATCTTGAGGGCAAAAAGATAACATTGCCGGTTATGTGGACGTTAAACGGAGTTAAAGCTGCCACCGACGAGGTTATTAACAACGGGGACAGCCTTGAAATTACCCGGATTAGGACTCTGGGCGAGTTTATTAAAAACTGTGGCCTGCCGGGGCAGGGCTATTCCTACAGCGTTAACGGCCAGAGGGTGGATTTTTCGTATATTCTTAAGGACGGGGACAGTATTTCGCTGTGTGAGGAATTCCCCGAAAGAGTAATAACCGTTATGGTGAACGGCAAGGGTCTAAAGCTACCCTACCGTGAAGAGCCCTATATATTCGTAGATATATTTAATCATATGGATTTTAACGTTGAAAGGGCAAAGGGCAGGATAGACATTATGATAAACGGTAAAAAAGCCGGATATACGGATATAATCAGCGAGGGGGATAGCATAGAAATATACTGGAACAAAGCATAATTCCATATTAAGCCGGGTATAGAATTATTCGTGCGTTGTCAGAATGGGGCCTGGAATGTATTATTGATATAGGGGACATAGCTGCCTACGGCAGGAAGCCGTAAGGGGCGGGGGGATTATGCCACTTTGGGGGAATTTTTATGAAAACAGCACAGCAAACCAAGGCGACGCGGCGGCCAAAAAAAGGGGCGGTATTGGCGGGGATTGTTATACTGGTCGTTTTTTTGGCCGGTTTATTTATAATAAATTTAGACATTATCCGTGAGGGGGTCAGCATAGAGGGTATAGACGTATCGGGCAAAAACCGTCAGGAGGCCGTAAGGCTGCTGGAGGCTCGGATGGAGCCCATTCTAGCCCGGGAAAAGCTTAAGCTAACCTACGGCTCGGATACCTGGGAGGTGGGGCTGGAGCAGATAGGCGGATCCTTCGATTATATGGGGGCGGTGGAAGAGGCATATCAGATGGGCAGAACGGGCAGCCCTGTTGAAAGGATTTCGGAAATGTTAAGGGTGCGTAAAGCAGGCAGGAACATAGGTCTTAGGTTCCGGTACGACGCCCTTGCTCTTAAGGCCTTTGTGGAGGGTATTGACCGGGTAATCGCAACCCCACCGGTGGATGCTTCTATAACAAGGGTAGACGGCGGATTTGAGGTAACTCCCGGCAGGACTGGTGTGGGGGTTGACCTGGATGCCGCACTTTTGCACATAGACACAGACCTGACAAAAAAAGACTTTGGATGGAAGACCCTTCCCATAGTTGCCAGGGAACCCGAGGTTACGGCGGAAATGTTGCAGCACATTAATACGCTGTGGGGACAGTTTCATACCGTTTTTAACACCGCTGCGAAGGAACGCAGCAAAAACATTGAAATTTCAGCCGGGGCGGTGGAGGGTATCCTGCTAAAACCCGGGGAGGTGTTTTCCTTTAATGCTGTCACCGGTTTAAGAATAGCTGAAAACGGCTATCTGGAAGCACCGGTCATTGTAAACGGGGAGCTTACGCCGGGTATAGGCGGCGGAGTATGCCAGGTTTCAAGTACGTTATACAACGCAGCGCTTTTAGCCAACCTGGAAATAGTGGAGAGACACAACCATACTATCCCCTCGGTGTACGTAACCATGGGTCTTGACGCCACGGTGGCCGACCGTTATCTTGACTTGAAATTCAGGAACAATACCAAGGGGTATTTATACCTGGCCAGTTGGGTGAGCGGAGACAAAGTCTATGCTGCCGTCTATGGAGGTAAGAGAGACGAGAACATAGAGGTAAAGCTCCGGACGGAGGTTACAGAGGTTTTGGAAGTCCAGCCGGAAATAGTAATTGACTATACCCTACCGCCGGGTGGGCAGGTGGTGGAAAAGGAAGGCCGTAAGGGCTACAGGGTAAAGTCGTTCAGGCAGGTAATAAGGGACGGCCGACCGGAGGCCGAGGAGATGCTATCCATTGACCTTTACAAGCCGGAAAAGGCTGTTATAAGAAAGGGCCCGCAGCAAAGCACACAGGGCGGAGAAGGGGGCATAGGCGAAGATAAGGCTTCATGAAAGGCAGATGCTTCATGAGGCCTTTGTGTTTTAGACAGTTTTTTTACAACTTCACGCCACGATGCAGGCAAAAGCAGGATTTCTCATTTTTTTCTGGAATTATTCAATTGTGTTCTTTTTTATATAACGCATTTAAAACTGGTGTCATTCTGATATCTCCTTGTATGTCGTCCTGAGCGAAGCGAAGGATCTTATGGCTATCTACAAAAGATTCTTCGGGCTTCGCCCTCAGAATGACAAAGCCGGATTATTCGGACTTCGTTTCTTCGGAATGACGAAAAAAGGACGTCCTTTTAAGCGACAGATGAAAGAATGTAATACTATCAGTGCGTTGTATATAGGACGGCTTAAGTTTAATACAATGTGACGAACAGGAGTAGAGGCCTATGAATGCTTCCCTTTATCGGGTGGAGGTTGATTGTCCCGTTTGCAGAGAAACATTTTCTACCAGCCGGGTCAGAAGCAAATTTTGTGTGGTGGAAAGCAGGGACACCGATTTTTGTGTATACTACAAAGGATGCAATCCCATTTTTTACGAAGCGGCAGTATGCTCAAAGTGTGGTTATGCAGCCCTGTACGACAGGTTTACCGAAATAGGGCCGGAGGATGCCGGGAGAGTGTACTCAAGGTTTGCAGGAAAATGGAATGGGAGGGACTTTGGCAGCGAGAGGAGCATTGAGGATGCCCTTGACGCGTACAAGCTGGCACTTTACTGCAGCCAGCTGCGCAAGGACGTTACCGCCGATATTTTTACCTCCATATGTATGAGAATGGCCTGGTTGTACAGGATTAAAGGGGATACCGAGGAGGAAAGGAGATTTCTCGCCCATGCCCTGGAACAGTACATGGTACTGTATGACAGGGGAGATACGCCGGAAAAAATGGACGAGATTACTCTTATATACTTGATGGGTGAATTAAACCGGCGGTTGGGTAACGCCGATGATGCGGTGATATGGTTTAGCCGTGTGGTATCCCACAGTATGGCCGGACAAAAGCCATTGATAGTAAGGATGGCCAGGGAGCAGTGGTCAATGGTTAGAAACACTATTAAGGAGAGTGGGCAAGATGGGTGAGAAGATTATTTACCAACGGTTTAATACGCCAATTGGCCCAATGCTGGCGGCAGCGTCCGGAGCGGGCCTATGCCGGTTGTGTTTACCGGGAGAGGAAAGTGAGGAATTTTTCGGGTGGGCAGACAAAAAATATCCCAAGGCCGTTTTGGAGGAAGGCAGCAGTGACGTGATAACGGCGGTGGAGGTACAGCTTGGAGAATACTTTGCGGGCAAAAGAAAGGCCTTTTCGGTGAGCTTGGACCTTAAGGGGACGGTATTTCAAAGGAGGATTTGGCATATACTTATGCAGATACCCTATGGAAGTACAGCCAGCTACAAAGATGTCGCTGTGGCGGCGGATAGCCCGGCCGCCGTAAGGGCGGTGGGGCAGGCCAATAACAGGAATCCCGTACCCATAATTGTACCCTGTCACAGGGTGGTGGGAAGCGGCGGCAAGCTGGTGGGATACGGCGGAGGGCTAAGTATTAAACGCATACTTTTGGAACTGGAAGGGATTAAGGTGGTGAAAGAAAGCATAGTATGAAAAAAGGGCTTATTTATATAACCGGGGGTGCCCGCAGCGGTAAGAGCACCTTTGCGGAAAACCTTATGCTGGATAAGGGGCACAGGATCCTGTACATAGCAACCGCCCTTCCCTTTGACGGGGAGATGAGGGACAGGATTAAAAGGCACAGGCGAAGGAGACCGTCCTTCTGGCACACCCTGGAAGCCTATAGGGACATAGGTCAAAGCCTGGAACAAAAGGGGGAGCGGTATCACGGCATACTTCTTGATTGTGTTACCGTCATGATAACCAATATTTTGATGGATATGGGTTGCGCACAAGGGATACCGGTTCCCGAAGAAATTGATAGGATTGAGGCTGCGGTCATGTCCGAGATAGATTCCGCCATCGCCGGTTTGCGGGTGTGGGGGGACCTTGGGGTAATAGTCTCCAACGAGGTGGGGATGGGTATTGTGCCGGATAACAAGTTGGGAAGGCTGTTCAGGGATATAGCCGGCCGGGCCAATCAACGCATAGCCTCGGCGGCAGATAGCGGATACCTGATGGTTTCCGGCGTCCCAATGAGATTTTTTTGAGGATGGTGAATTATGCTGAAGAAGAGGCTAGAAAAGGGTCTTATACAGGTATATACCGGCGACGGAAAGGGCAAAACCACCGCCGCCCTGGGACAGGCGCTTAGGGCTGTGGGTGCCGGATACAGGGTTTATATGGTACAGTTTTTAAAAGGCGGTAGCACCGGAGAGCTTGAGGCGGCCAAAAGGCTGGAGCCGGAGTTTAGGATATTCCGTTTTGAAAAGGAAAGGGGTTTTTTCTGGACATTAAGCGACAGCGAAAAGAAGGAACTTAAATCGGAGGTAAACGAGGCCTTTGAATTCATCCGGGAAGTGGTGCGCGGTGAAAAGTGCAATATACTCATACTGGACGAGGTAATGGGTATACTGCATAATGGACTTCTGACAGTGGATGAAGTATGTAATTTATTAGAACAAAAGCCCGATAAAATGGAAATAATACTAACCGGAAGGGATGTACCGGAAAAAATAAAGGAAATGGCCCACCTGGTAACCGAGATGAGGCTTGTAAAACACCCCTTTGACAGGGGTATCGGTTCCCGGGAAGGGATAGAATGGTAATTATGAAAGGGCTGATACTGGTTTTACAGTTTACAACCAGGCTCCCTATCCCCTTAAGCGTAAAAACCAGAGAAGAAGACCTTACGGGGATAATGAAGTATATGCCCCTTGCAGGGGGAATAATAGGGTTGGCGATGTGGTTTATATACAGGATACTGCTTGCTTTTGACCTATTTGCTGCCGCGGTGGCGGCGGTGCTGGCCGAAAGCGTGATAACGGGAGGGCTGCACCAGGACGGTCTGGCGGACACCTTTGACGGGCTATACAGCAACAGGGACAGGGAAGGGATGCTGGAGGCCATGAAGGACAGCCGGCTGGGTACCCACGGCGTTTTAGCCCTTACCGGGTCTCTGCTGCTAAAGGTGGCCCTTATAAATGCCATAGCTAAGCCGGAGGCGCTGCTGGTTATGCCGGTATTTTCAAGGCTGGCCATGGTCTTTGGAGCAGCTTACTCGAAAAGCGCAAGGCCCTCGGGGCTCGGGTTTGTATTTATTAATGGAACATCGGGCAAGGACGCCCTTATCGCCAGCTTTATTGCCCTGTCAATAACCCTATATCCTGCAGGCTTGCTGTGTACGGTTGCTGCAATGGCGGTGGTGCCGGCCCTTTCCTTTTTATTCATAAGACTATGCACGTTAAGGATAGGCGGCATGACGGGGGATACCTTGGGCGCCCTTGGTGAGATGGCCTCACTGGCCTTTCTTTCGGTTTACGGAATACTTTTGTTTTATTCCCTGTGCTGAAGGGCGGCGGTATTTACGGGGTGCAAAATATTCAAAGAGGTGGTATTTGGATGCTGGAGCTAATTCTGATAAGGCACGGAGAAACGGAAGGTAACCGGAAAAGAATATACCAGGGCTGGACCGATACGAAACTTAACGAAAAAGGACTGCGCCAGGCCGAGAGGCTTGCACTAAGGCTTAGAGACAAGGAATTGGATTACATATACAGCAGCCCGCTGGAGAGGGCGTTAGCTACAGCTCTGGCAGTCAACAGGTACCACGGCCTTGATATAAAAAAAGTGGATAACATAAAGGAAATTCACTTTGGAGACTGGGAGAACATGAGCAGGCAACAGCTGGAGGAACTCTACCCGGACTATATGAAAAAATGGAGAAAGGACTATTCAGACTTTACCGCGCCGGGCGGGGAGAGCCTTGAGGCGGCGTACTCGCGAATAAATTGGTGGCTGGAAAAGCTCATAAAGAATAATCGCAAGGGTAGCATACTTATTGCAAGCCACGCGGGAGCCATAAGGGCTATGGTATCAGGGCTTGTGGGGCGTGGCGTGGAGGGACACTGGAACTATATAATAAGCAACTGCAGCATTACGACAATAAACGTTTTCGATGGTTTTCCGGTGCTGGCGGGCCTTAATGACGTATCTCATTTAAAAGATTTATAAATAAACGTAAAAATTACAAATAAAAGAAGGATTCAAGCGTTTTTTGGAGAATAACCAATGTTACAAACGAATTACTAAAATAAGCGGAGCGAATAATTGAGGTGGAGAGGCAGGCAAATTGTGCTAGATGAGGTGGTTTGTTTGGAAATAAATAACGATCCTTTGATTGTTATTAGTCAAACTATGGGTGTTATTGAGACTAGAATTTTGGAGCATCAGCTATTAGGAAGACTGTCAAAAGCCTCAGAGGAGGAAATTTTTTTTCTGAAAGAACAGTTCGGGGAGGAAACGGTGGACATGGGAATAAGGATTATCGAAGCCTACGCTTCCCTGAACAGTATCGTAGGAAAGTTACAAGGTATGAATTAGAAAAAGACGGCCATTGGTCGTCTTTTCGTATACAGGTTACTAGGGTTATTGGGCGTTTCTGCAGTAGGGGCATACACCGTAAAAATAGAGTTGCAGGCTGTGGATATCGTAGTCACAGGCTTTCTTAGCCCTATTAATCATGGTTTTTGACAATGACATATCAATGTTTTCTAGTTTGCCGCATTTTGTGCATACAACATGCGGGTGGGGTTTTGGAATTATATCATACCTTGAGGTGTTTCCTCCAATATTCAGTTCCTGAATAATACCTGCTTCCCGCAAAAGGTCAAGTGTTTTGTATACCGTTGCCAGGCTCATGGTCGGGTAATCGGCTGATATTATGTTGTATATGGTTTCTGCGGTGGGGTGCATGTTACAGTTCCGCAGTACGTCGTATATGGCCAGTCTTTGCGGGGTAGCTTTGCATCCCATTTCTCTTAATACTACATCCAAGCCCATTCTAACACCACCCTAATTAATAGCTATTATCCAATAACAATATATAATAGAAAATAGGTTTTGTCAAATAAATAACGAAATTTCATGGAGTTTAGCAATATCGGAATTTGTACCCATGGATATACAACGGGCAAAAAATGGTTTATTATATACGAGGAGGGAAATCAAACCTGGTTTTCCTGCACAGCCCATGTACCGAGTGCGGCCACTGCATGACCAACTGCCCCGCCGGCGCGATAGAGGCGGTTCATGGCGGCCCCTGGTTCGGATGGGTAAATGCATAGGATTTTTTTGCTGCCGCGAGCTTTGTTGTTAGGAAGCTGGCTGTAAGTATATACAGGCTATAGTTTTGATGATTATAGGCATTGAGCGGAGCTAAAGGAGGACGGGATATGGCCTTTAACATAGTACTGGTAGAGCCGGAGATACCGCAAAACACCGGGAACATAGCGCGCACCTGCGCCGCCACCGGTTCCACCCTTCACCTGGTAGGACCTCTGGGTTTTGCCATTGACGACAGAAAGTTAAAGAGGGCGGGGCTGGATTACTGGCGCCTTCTGGCCATAAGGTATTACGACAGCTTTGACGGGTTTAAGGAGGCATATCCCCGGGCAAACTTTTATTATGCGACAACAAAGGGCAAAAAATTTTATGACGGGGTGCAGTACCGGCAGGGTGACTTTCTAGTTTTCGGCAAAGAGACAAGGGGTCTGCCGTGGGAACTACTTGAACAAAATCCCGACAGGTGTATAAGGATACCAATGGTAAAAGAGACGGCGGCCCGTTCGATAAATCTGTCAAACGCCGTTGCGGTGGTACTCTACGAGGCCCTGCGCCAACACAAGTTTATAGAATTAACATAGATTTAACATAGGTTAACGAGAAATAGTTTATTATATTGTTGGAATAATATCATACATTTTTCCGGTGGGAGGTAAAAGATGACAAGCAGAATGGTTTTTGAACTGCTGGGAGGCCTGGGGCTCTTTATCTACGGGATGAACATCATGGGTGCGGGCCTTCAGAAGGCGGCAGGGGACAGGCTTAAAAGGCTTCTCGAGGTACTTACTACCAACAGGCTTCTGGGACTTGTCTTCGGCGCGGTGATAACAGCAATAATACAAAGCAGTAGTGCTACCACCGTAATGGTGGTGGGCTTTGTAAACGCGGGTCTTATGAACCTTATGCAGGCCGCCGGGGTAATAATGGGTGCAAATATTGGCACCACTGTTACCGCCCAGTTGATAGCATTTAAACTCACAGATATTGCACCGGTGGTGGTGGCGGTAGGCGTGGGTCTTTTAATTTTTGGTACCAAGAGAAGATACAGGCAACTGGGAGAAATACTTACCGGTTTTGGGATACTGTTTATAGGAATGAATATCATGTCGGTAGCGATGGAGCCGCTGAAGGATTCGGAATTGTTTGCAAATATTATGACTACCTTTGGGCGCAATAAATTTCTCGCCACAGTGTCAGGATTTGTGGTAACCGGTATAATTCAAAGCAGCAGTGCCTCGATAGGCTTGCTGCAGGCCCTTGCTTTTAATGACCTGATAGGTCTTGATGCCGCTTTGCCTATAGTTCTTGGTATGAACATCGGTACCTGCGTAACCGCACTGCTATCCAGCATAGGTACCAATATTAACGCAAGAAGGGCGGCCATGATTCATCTTACCATCAAAGTAATAGGAATGTTTCTTTTTATCGGATTTACCACTTCCCTGGGCAATATTGTGAAATTCCTTGGAGGGGATACGGCAAGGCAGATAGCCAATGCCCATACACTATACAATGTAGTCAATACCGCGGTGCTTCTTCCCTTTGCTTCGCTGCTGGTGCTGGTGTCCAAAAGGCTGGTGCCCGGCGAGGAGGACGAGGAGGGAGTACTTAAGTACTTGGACAACCGTTTATTGGAAACCCCCAGCATTGCAGTGCTGCAGGCGGTGAAAGAGATTGTCAGAATGGGCGAGGCTGCCAGCGATACATTGAGGTATGCCGTTGACGGTTTCATAAAGGAAGACGAAAAACTGCTAAACAATTGCTTCCAGAAGGAGAATATGGTAAACGCGCTGGAGAAGGAGATTACCCATTTCCTGGTGCTTCTTTCCAACAGCAACCTTTCAGCGGCTGAAAACGATCTTGTTACCGGGCTTTTCCATACAGTTAACGATATAGAAAGAATTGGGGACCACGCTGAAAACATTGCGGAACTCGGGCAGAGTAAAATAGACAACAGTCTTGTATTTTCCGAGGTAGGTATAAGGGATTTAACCACCATGGCCGATTACGTGCATTCAATGGTGGAGGAAGTAGTTATTGCGCTCAAGAACAGGGATTACAAGCGGGCCCGGGACGTGAGGGAAAGGGAAGACGAGGTGGACAAAATGGAAAGGGAGTACAGGGAAAGCCATATAGGTAGACTGAACAACTACCAGTGCGTTCCCGGGTCGGGGGTAGTTTTCCTGGATGTAATAAGCAACCTCGAAAGAATAGGGGACCACTGTTCCAATATCGCCCTGTCCATACTGGACAGGGACATATAGGAATACGCTGTCCTATGGGATGTTGCTTTATGAAGCAGTTTTTTATTGAAGGAATTACCCATTTAATATAAAATGGTATAAGGCAAAAAAGTAGCGAAAGGGGAGACGCATCAATGCGCCGGGTTAAAATAGTGACGGACAGCACATGCGATTTGCCCGACGAGGTTCTTGAAAGATACGATATATCAATCGTGCCCCTTACTGTGAGGTTTGGCGAGGAAAGCTACAGGGACAGGGTGGATATATCCACCGAGGAATTCTTCAGGAGGCTGGGCGAATGCAAGGAGATTCCGTCCACGTCACAGGTGTCGGTAGGTGAGTTCACTAAGGTTTTTGAAGGACTGAGCCGGAAGAGTGACACTGTTCTGGGGCTATTTCTGTCCGCACGCTTAAGCGGCACCTGCCAGTCTGCGGTTATTGCAAAAAACGTTCTGGGCCTTAACAATATACATATAATGGATACAACACTTACCACCCTTGCCCAGGGGATGGTTGTACTTGAGGCGGCCCAAATGGCCGCCGAGGGTAAAACACTGCAGGAAATAACTGAAAGGGTTACATATATGGCAGACAACATGTACAGCATGATAACGCTCGGGACCCTGACTTACCTGGAAAAGGGTGGAAGGATTAGTGCTGGCACCGCCTTTGTCGGTAACCTACTAAATATAATGCCGATAGTGACCTTTATCAATGGTGAAGTGAAGCCTCTGGACAAGGTGAGAGGACGAAGAAAATTGGTAAGTTGGATTGCAAATCACATCCAGGGCCTTGGGGTTGACCTGTCGGGCAGGACGGTGGGAATTAACCACATAGACGGTGAGGAAATAGTGGAAGAATTAAAGGGTGTTCTAAGGGATAGATTTAACGTCGGGGGATTTGTCGAGGGAACGGTGGGCAGCGTCATTGGGACGTACTCCGGCCCTGAAATGGCCCTTGGGGTATATTTTATTAAGTAAAGGAGGAAAAAACCATGCCGGTAAGGATTATAACCGACAGTACGGCGGACCTGCCGAAGGAACTGATAGAAAAATACGACATAGGGGTTGCGCCCCTTATGGTAAACTTTCAGGATGGTACATACAGGGACGGCGTTGACCTTACACCGGGGGAGTTTTATTCAAAACTTAAGGAAAGCAAACAAATGCCCACGACATCCCAAGTCAACCCACCGGCCTTTATAGATTTATATAAGCAGGAGTTGGAAAAGGGCAATTCGATTGTATCGATACACCTGAGTTCGAAGGGTAGCGGTACATACCAATCGGCCATAAGTGCCAAAAACACGCTGGGCAGTGATAATATCGAGGTTATCGACTCCTTGGGATATTCTATGGGTATGGGACTTATTGCCGTGGAAGGGGCAAATATGGCGCAGCAGGGGGCTTCGCTGGATGAAGTAAGGGACAGGATGCTGCACATGAGGGACAGGATGAAATATGTATTCGGAGTGGACACGCTGGAATACCTCAAAAAGGGAGGCAGGCTAAGCCCAGTAAAAGCAACCATCGCTACCGTTATGAATATTAAGCCCATACTGCATATTCTGGACGGCGAAATAGACGTGATGGACAAGGTGAGGGGCAGGAAAAAGGTATTGTCAAGGCTTCTTGAGGAAGTGGAAAAAACCGGAGGCAATATCGAAGAACAGACCCTTGCGCTGGTGCATTCAGAATGCCCTGAGGATGCCGGAAAAATGAAGGAGATGCTTAAGGAGCGGTTCGGGCCAAAGGATGTGCTTATATCCCAGATAGGTTGCGTAATAGGCACCCATGTGGGACCGGGTACCATTGCGGTGTTTTATATGATGTAATGATGTTATATAACATGAAAAAATTATTATATAAAGAGAGGAATTTTCAAATCCTTGTTGAATGAATAACAATAGATAAATATACCAACTGAATAAATAGCAGATTGGATGATGGTTGCGGGAGAGACCCTTACGGCAGGGATGATTTTCCGTCACAGACGTTAAGGGCACCGAAGGGGTAAACCATACACAGCCGGGTTATGGTGAAACTCTCAGGTAAAAGGACCGTGCCCGGACAATTTCCTGGAAAGCTGCAGTGCAGCACCGAAGGAGCAATTCTTATAAGGTAAGAAGAATCTCTCAGGTATAATAACAGGGAAGTGTATTGGCTCGATGAGGTCTGTGCACAACCCTGTTTTTTATATGAGAAGTGAGAAGTGGGAAGTGAGAATTGGGATGTAGGATGTAGGATGGATGAGGGAAGTGGGAGCTAAGGCAACCCTTCGAAATATACTAAAATTCCACATCTAACATCTCACCTCACACATCACAATGCGGTGTATCCCCATTCCACTAAAGGAGCGTAAGGAATTGCTGAATAATACGCTTATAATATCAAATAATAAACTGGTAAAAGAAGATCTTTCCATCTATGCAGAGGTAATGCTGGTTGAGGGCTCGCTTTTACAGACCATGGAGCAGACAAGGGATTTGATACATAAGGGCTATATTCTGCTGACGCATCCACTGTCGGGTAGCATTAAACCCAACGAAACGCCCTATAAAAGTATAGCCGTTGAAAAAAGACAGGGGCCGGTAGATACGGCTTCCCTTGAAATAATAGAGCAGAGCATAGCAAGGACAAAATCACTGCTGGAGTACAGAAATACTCCCCACTGGCCGGAGAAGTATCTTATGGATTTCAGGGTGATAGACCTTGACCTCATTAGGAATGCGTTAAAGCTTTAAGGCAGAAGGTCACAGGTCATTTATCTGTCGCCTAGGACGAAGGAGGAAG
>JAAYJF010000127.1 GCA_012523075.1 Clostridiales bacterium
ATGACCAGTGTAATAATACTTGCAATCCTCGCAGCGCTTATGTACCAGTTTGTATCTTGGATTGAGAAGAGACTGATTAATTGGTATTAGATATTAGCCCGCCCTTTGGGTGGGCTAATATGATTATGCAGGGGCTTATCGCTCGCTGGCTACAGTCCTAATTTCCAACAACAACTCATCGGCGCTTACTCCTAATATTTCCTCCAGTTGCTTTGCCCTCTGCAAATCTACTCTTCTCTTACCGTTTTCTATCATATTGTATGTACTGGCCGCTATACCCAGCATATCTGCCATCTGACTTTGTGTGAGTTTGTTTCTCATCCTGTGAATTCTGAGCCTGTTTTTCAAAGCATCCACCTCCAATACTTCATATACAATGAAGCTTTATTTAATTATATTTCACACATCGCAAATGTCAATGTGATATTTGGCATTCTGTGAACTTTGCTTCACATAATACATATTCTTGCTATAATTATTATAAATATGCTAATTGTGAAATGGTGATACCTATGCATAATAACCTACTGGGCCTGCGAATTAGGCAGCTTAGGGAAGAAAAAAAACTCAAACAGATAAACCTTGCTAAGCATCTTAGTATTAGCAATACCACTCTTTCTCAATATGAATCCGGAAAGAGAATCCCCGGGGATGAAATCAAGATAAAAATTGCTAAGTTCTTTGATGTTTCTATAGATTATCTGCTCGGATGCACCGATGTACGCAATCCTAATGAACAAAAAGAACCAGATTGTAATGTTAAATCCAGACTGTATGACAACCTGACCGGCTCCGGCCTGCCCGAAGATGATATAAAAAAGGTCGAAGAATATATAGAACTGCTGAAGTACAAGTGCAAACTCGATGGGCTACTTAATAAATGATAATATAAAAAAGAATGCCTTACAGCACTGTATTATTAAGCCTGTTGGAGCGATGGAAATGATTATTAGCGCAAGCCGCCGTACAGACATACCAAATTACTACGCTGACTGGTTTTATAACAGGATTAAAAAAGGTTACGTGTTGGTACGGAACCCTTTCAATATGCATCAGGTCAGCAAGGTAAGCTTAACCCCCGATGCTGTTGACTGTATAGTGTTTTGGACAAAAAACCCCGCCGGTATGATTGAAAGGCTTGATGAGATTAAGGAATACCAATACTATTTCCAGTTCACGTTAAACGCCTATGGTCAAGACATAGAGCCCGGTTTACCACCGGACAGGGAACATTTAATAAGAACGTTTACTACCCTTTCGGACAGAATCGGCCCGGACAGGTTGATTTGGAGATACGATCCGATACTGCTTAGCGATAAATATAGTATTAATTATCACCTGCATCATTTCGAAGAAACTGCGAGGAAATTGGAAGGCTACACCGAAAAGTGCATTATAAGCTTTATGGACCTGTACCGCAAAATTGCAAACAATGTAAAAAACCTTGGCCTTAGCACATTAACAGAACAAAACAAAGCAAAAATCGCCGAAGGCTTCTCGAAGGTCTCCGGTGAATTCGGCTTGAAGCTTGAGACCTGTGCTGAGGACATTGACCTGTCATATTATGGCATCAACCATGGAAAATGCATTGATTTAAGGCTAATTGAGAAGCTAACCGGCTGTAAACTGAATGTGGGAGAGGATAAGGGCCAGCGGCCGGAATGTGGTTGCGTCGAAAGCATAGATATAGGCATGTATAATACGTGTCCAAGCGGCTGCAGGTATTGCTATGCGAATTACAGTATCAAAACCGTCCAAAGAAATTACCAGTGCCACAATCCGGACTGCGCCTTGTTATGCGGTACAATAGCTAATGAAGACAGGGTAACAAAGCGCAGTGTTAAGTCATTCAAAGCATCCTGTCGGTGATACCGTCATAAAAATGACTTGTTTTGTTAGCTCAAGGCTGTAATCCCCCGTCCCTACTATAGTCCTTTCTCACCTGGTCTATGGATATAAGCTTACCATCCCTCTCCACGTACCAGAAGTCCCAGCCGTTGTTGGCTTTCCTGTTTAATATCTTGGCACTTACCCTATGAATTGAGCCGGCCATATCTCCATATGTCAATGAGCTGTCCGCCTGCACCACTGCCCTATGCTTTCTGTCCTTTGAGTACAGGTCCTCGCCAACACTTATATATCCTGAGGCAATAAGGTTGCCGAAGGGCACCTTGGGAGGCTTGTATTCCACCTTGTATTCCAAAAGCTCATTTTTACCAACCGGTTTAACACCTTCTATCCTTTCGGCTGCTATTCTTACATACTCCTCCTCTTTTTCAAAACCAATGTAATTGCGATGCAGCATTTTGGCTACCGCCCCGGTGGTCCCGCTACCCATAAAGGGGTCAAGTACTATGTCCCCGACATCTGAAGTGGACAGTATAACCCTATACAATAGTTCCTCCGGCTTCTGGGTTGAATGGGCTTTTCTGCCGTTCACTTTAATCCTCTCATTGCCGTTACAAATGGGCAGGTACCAGTCGCTTCGCATTTGCTTGTCATCGTTAAAGGTCTTAAGCGATTTATAATGAAAGGTGTACTTGGCTCCCTCCGACTTTGAGGCCCAGATTAGCGTCTCGTGGGCGTTATTAAACCGCGTCCCCTTAAAATTGGGCATAGGGTTTGACTTAATCCATACAATATCGTTTAGTATCCAAAAACCTAAGTCCTGCATAATTTTGCCCACCCTGAATATATTGTGATAGCTGCCTATCACCCAGATGGTACCGTCCTTTTTAAGAACCCTCTTGCACTCCTCAAGCCAGTTGTATGTAAACTCATCATACTCGTCAAAACCCTGAAACTTGTCCCACTCGTCGGTAACCGCATCCACCTTTGTCTGATTGGTCCTGTATAATTCGCCCCTAAGCTGTAGGAAATATGGAGGATCAGCAAATATAAGGTCTACGCTTCCTTCGTCCAATTGGCGCATTAGTTCAATGCAATCACCCTGGTGTATCCTGTTAATGAACCTATCAGTGTTGTTTTCCACAGAATAATCCTCCTCAAGAGTTATAAAGAATGGGGACACACCGCTGCTGGATTAAGGTAAGGCGACACACCGCTTCTTGTGGGTATTCCTTGTCGCGGTATGTCCCCATAAGAATTCCTTGCTGCGGAATGTCCCCTATTACTATAATTATACTTTAAAATCCGGTATTTTTGAAGGCGTCCCGGAAACCGTCGACGGTTTTCTTCCTTTTGCACTTTTCGCACAAAAGCTCCACCGTACCCTCCGGGTCCTTGGCCTTAATATACTCCTGCTGCTGCCGCGTCATTATATACTCCCCGCAGCCGGTACACTCAAGCATCTCAAAGTTCCTGTCCCATATGGTCCTTATGCCGCCCTGTTCTTTCATTTCAATGGCATCGCCCGGGCATACATGGGCACAGGCACCGCAGCCTATGCACGCCTCCGGCGGTTCCTTAAAGGGCGGGGCCACCTCCTTGGCGGTGCCCCTGTTTATGGTTGAAATTGCTCCGGTACCAAGGGCTTCACAGGCACTGACGCACAGGCCGCACAGCATACATTTTTCTCCCTCCGCGACCTCAAACCGGTTCTCCGGCAATGGCCCGTACCGCTCCAGAAGGTCTTCCATGTGTTTCCCGGCGGGAGAACTGGCATGAATGAGCTTTACCAGCGTCCTTCGTATACGCCTTATCTTGTCAGAATTTGTCTTTACTTCAATATCCCCCAGTACCGGGTACACGCAAGAGGCAACGGTTTTGCTCCTTCCGCCCTCCACGACCTCCACTATACACATGCGGCAGCTGCTCTGGCCGGGTAGGGCATCAGAATGGCACAGCGTGGGTATGAATATACCGTTTCGTTTTGCCACATCAAGCAGGTATTCGCCCCGCCTGGCAAGACACTCCCTGCCGTCTATTATTACCCTCATACAACCGCACCTCCCCCAATGCCTACTGCGCCGAATTTGCAGACCCGCCTGCACCGGCCGCATTTTGTGCACAGGTCATGATTAATGATATAGGCTGAACCCGGCTGACCGGTGATTGCCCCGGCGGGACAGTTTTTGGCACACAAACCGCAGCCCCTGCAGAGGCTTTCATCTATATAATACTCGGTAAGGTCTGGACACACCCCCGCCCGGCAGCGTTTGTCTTGGATGTGCTCCAGGTACTCTTCCCTGAAATACCGTAGCGTGGTTTCCACCGGGTTTGGCGCGGTTTTACCCAGCGCGCACAGCGACGCCTCCCTCAAGGCTTCGCATATTTCAAGCAGCGTATCCATATCCTCCTTATGGCCGCGGCCTTCACATATATCGTTAAGTATGTCCAGCATTCTCCTCAGGCCCTCCCTGCAGGGAAGGCATTTGCCGCAGGATTCCTCCGCCAGAAATTTTGTGTAATACCGCGCCACCTCCACCATGCAGGTGTCCTCGTCCATTACAATCATTCCGCCCGAGCCCATCATTGAGCCGGCACTGCCCAGGGATTCAAAGTCAACCTCCAGGTCCATCATGCTCCCGGGTATGCATCCCCCCGAGGGCCCGCCGGTCTGAACCGCCTTAAAGGCTTTGCCACCGGGTATGCCACCGCCTATGTCAAATATTATCTTCCCAAGGCTTATACCCATGGGCACCTCTATTAGCCCGGTGTTTTGCACCTTTCCCACCAGCGAGAACACCTTTGTGCCCTTGCTCTTCCCGGTACCAATGGAGTTAAACCAGCCACTGCCCCTGTCAATAATGACCGGCACGTTGGCCCATGTTTCCACGTTGTTTAGCACGGTGGGTTTATCCCAAAGGCCCCGCTGGGTGGCGTGGATGTACTTTGCCCTTGGCTCGCCTATTCTTCCCTCTATAGAGGCTATAAGTGCCGAGGATTCGCCGCAGACAAAGGCACCCCCTCCCCGGACGATATCCATGTCAAAACTGTGGCTGCTACCCATTATGCTGTCACCGAGATAACCCCGCTCCTTTGCCTGCTCTATCGCCCTTGACATGCTTTTAAGTGCCAGCGAGTACTCGTCCCGGATATAAATATACCCTTTACGGGCACCCACCGCATAGGCACCTATGGCCATGCCCTCTATAATGCTGTGGGGGTCACCCTCCATTATGCTCCTGTCCATAAAGGCCCCGGGGTCGCCCTCGTCGCCGTTGCACACAATATATTTTGTGGCACCATTGGCACCGGCGCAGTGTCTCCATTTACGGCCGGTGGGAAAACCGGCACCGCCCCGGCCCCTTATACCGGACTTTTCTATCTCATCTATTACTTCCCCGGCTGACATCTTGTCCAATGCCTTTGCGAGGGCCCTGTACCCTCCCCTTTGTATATAATCGTCAATATTCGCCGGGTCAATCTCACCGATATTCCTCAACGCAATTTTTTGCTGATTTTTATAAAAATCGGTCTCCCTATGGGATTTAACCCTTTTGCCGGTGGCGGGGTCGGTGTACAAAAGCCTTTCCACAGGCCTTCCCCCCGCCAAGGTCTCCCGGACAATATCCTCAACGTCGGATGCCTTAACCCTACAGTAGAATATATCGTCCGGCAGTATTTTGACTATGGGGCCCATCTCACACAGACCATTGCACCCGGTGGCCTTTGTAACCGCCTTAACCTTTACCGAATGGTCGGCGTACTTTAACATTTTTTCGAACTCCCTGTACACCCCGTGGCTACCGTTTGCCAGGCACCCGGTACCACAGCATACCAGCACCGTCCGTTTTGGCCTCCGTTTAAATATCCCCATCGTCTTCACCTTCCAGTCTTCTTAGTATCCCAGCTATTTTCTCCGGCGTCACCTTGGCATAATATACATCGTTTATAACCATAACCGGTGCCAACGCACAAGAACCAAGGCAGTTTACCGTCTCCAGCGAGAACCGGCCGTCTTCGGTGGTCTCCCCCGGCCCTATGCCCAGCAGTTTTTCAAGAGCATCAACAAGCCCCCGGGAATCCCTTATGTGGCATGCGGTACCGTCGCATACCTTTATTGCGTACCTGCCCTTAGGTTTTAAGCTTAATGCCTTATAAAATGTTGCCATGCTATACAGCCTGCTTAAGGGTACGTCCAGGTGCTCCCGTACCAACTCCAGGGCCTCCCTTGGAAGGTACCCGCACCTTTTTTGTATATCCTGGAGAATGGCCAGCAGGAACCTTTGTTCCTTCGGGTACCTGTCCAGTATCTCCCGTACAAAGGTAGTGCCCTCCCCCTGTTTTATGCAGTCCATTACATTTTTCACCTTCTTTATAGGAATGGGGACACACCGCTGCTGGATTAAGGTAACGGGTATTCCTTTTTTTGCGGTATGTCCCCGAATTATTATCCTCCTGCTACTACAGGGAATATGGATACCTCATCGTCCCTTTCAAGGGGCGTGTCCAATTCCCGCAGGTGGACCACGTTTCTGCCGTTTACCAGCACTATAATCTGGCTACCCAGTTTTCCGTCCTCCAAAAGGAGGGAGCATAACCCCCTGCCATAGAGATTGCAAAGATACTGCAATAAATCCCCCACACTGCCGCATCCTTGTTCGGTAACGTCAATCTCCCGGCTCCTTGTATGCTCCCTTATTGTGGCAAAGAATTTAACCTTCATTTCAATATGCCCCTATTCTATAGAGAGCTCCTCCAACTTTTCTGCGGTGGGAACGCCATCCACGCCCCAGCCCCTGACTTCATAGTATTCGGGCAGCATTTTTTCAAGCTCCACCACTTTGCCCTTTGCGGGGCCGGACTGAAGCGGCTCCTTAAGGAGCCTAGGGGGCAGCGTGTCGTCGGCGGCGGTAAACCCGGCCTTAATGTTAAACATCCTCTCCAGGTTCCATATCCTCTCACCGGCCTTTAGTATCTCTTCGTCGGTGGCGTTAATACCGGTGGCGGTCCGTAGCATGGAGGATATTTCGGGCAGCCCTATGGCAAAGGTGGTAAACAGGCATATTCCGGCGGAATCCACCACCGCGGTGAGGTCCTGGAAGGTCTTCAGCCATCCCGCCTTGCCCTCGGTAACTAGCGGGTCAAGCTTTTCGGGTATGCCCAGTATCTCCGGCGATGTTAGGTATCCCCTTACGTGGCAGCCACCGCGGTTGGAGGTGGCGTATTCAAGGCCCATGCCCTGCACGCCCCTGCCGTCATAGGCCGGCATTTCCTGTTTCTTGACCGACATTGACAGCTCCGGACAGCCGTATTTGGACGCCATCCTATAGGAGCCCTCGGCCAGCATGTCGCCGAAGCCTTCCCTATGGCCTATCATTCGGGTAAGTTCTACCAACCCTTCAGCATCGCCAAAGGGTATGGCCCTGCCTACCTCTTCCTCGGTAAGGATACCTTTTTCGTACATCTCCATCGCACAGGCAATGGTTGTACCCGTTGTAATGGGGTCAATGCCCAGCTCGTTGCAAATGAAGTTGGCCTTACTTACCGCCTCCAGGTCGCCCACGCCGCAGCATGCGCCCAAGGCCCAGCCCGCTTCGTACTCGGGACCTTCACCGAAGCTCTCGAACTTACCCTCCGGGATTCGTGTTATCCTTCCGCAGCCTATGTTGCAGCCGAAGCACCCTTTGTTCCTTACCAGGTACTTTTCGGTCAGCGTTTCACCGCTTATGCCCTCGGCCTCCTCGAATATGCCGCCATCCCTCCAGTTCCTGGTGGGTAGCGCCCCCGACTGGTTAAGGATGTTTATCAGTATCTGGGTTCCGTAGGTGGGTAGGCCCCCGCCTGTAACCGGGTGCTCTTTTAGCTTTGTCCTGGCATCGGTACAGGCCTCCATAAAGCCCTCGGGGTCGGCCACCTTTATAGACTTGGAACCCTTTACCGCAACCGCCTTAAGATTCTTGGAGCCCATAACCGCTCCAAGGCCCGACCGGCCCGCGGCCCTGTTTTTGTCGTTTATCACTCCGGCAAACAGTACCTTCTTTTCGCCGCCCGGGCCTATGCATGCTACCCTGGCATCCTCCGCTGTCTCTTCAAGCACCATGTCGGTGGTTTCAAACACGTTTTTGCCCCACAGATGCGAGGCATCTCTAAGCTCTGCCTTGTCGTCCTCAATCCACAGGTAAAGGGGTTTTTCCGCCCTGCCCTCAAATATTATCCCGTCATAGCCGGCGTACTTTAGCTCCGGCCCGAAATGGCCCCCCGAGTTGGAAGCGCCAATGGTGCCGGTTAAGGGTGCCTTGGCCACCACTTCATACCTGCCTCCGCTGCTGGCAAAGGTACCGGTCAGCGGCCCGGTCATGAATATCAGCTTGTTTTCCTCGGACAGCGGGTCCACCTTCGGGTCCACCTCGTCCATTATAATCTTTGTAGCCAGCCCCCTCGCCCCAAGATACAGCTCGGCGTCCTTAGGGCATAGGGCCTCTTTTTTGATGGTCTTGTCCGTCAGGTTAACGCGCAGCAAATTTCCGGTCCAGCCAAACATCATTCATTCACCTCCCCAAACAGTTCACTGAATTTTTCAGCGATAACTTTCTTTCTGCCCATGGTGCCCGGTGCAGCCTCTTTGAACTCAATGGCTCCCGATGGGCAGTACTGGGCACACTTGGGATTGCCCTCGCAAAGATTGCATTTCACTATTTTGCCCTCATAGGAATTGAATGTAATGTTGCCAAGTGGGCATGCACTTACGCACAGTTTGCAGCCAATACACTTCCTTTCGTCGATCTCCACCAATCCGTCCGCAGTTTTTGTAATGGCATCGGTGGGGCACACCTTCATGCAGGATGGGTCCTCGCACTGCATGCACATCATGGGTACCGATACCGCCGCCTCATCGTAGGAGAATACTGAGACTCTGGAATTCTTGGGATTGAAAGCGTTGATTTTTGTAAAGGAGCATACCAATTCGCAGGTTCTGCAACCGATGCACTTTTCCGGTGAGATCATAAGAATTTTGCTCACATCCCTCCGGCACCGTAAAAAAACAGTTGCCGGATTTCACCTCCTCCTTTTTTAATTAAAAAAGTTCATCCGCTGCTTACGGCAAAAATTTTGCCCCAAACAGCAAATGAACTCCTTTGCAAAAACGGCAGGCGTAAGGATTACTCCCCGCACCCTATCGCCCCGCAGCTCCCATTACGGATCTGCAGAGTCGGAGTAAGAATATTTTTCTGTAGTTTGGTTAAAATTGTGGTTTGATGCCAACAGCAGATTATTCTTGGAATAATGATATGTGGTATGGTGCTTATTCCGAAATGTATCCAACTAACTAGCTTTTTTTCTTTATTCTACAAATAACAAGGAAGTCCTCTAAATATTTGGAATAATTGTAAAATATTAATCTGCTACCCTTCTTACAATTTGCTAATAGTACTACATTCATTTATCTGCCATTCTTAGGAAGCGAAGCCTGAAAAATCCGACTCCGTCGTTCTGAGGGCGAAGCCCGAAGAATCCTTTGGAGATAGACATAAGATCCTTCGGTACGTTCAGGATGACATCTGCCACATTCAGCATGACAGCTACTTCGCTCAGGATGATAGCCGCTACGCTCAGCAAGCCACACTAGGAGTTGTAAAGTTTCAAATATGTTATATAGTCCACTTTTTTATATATATGGCTGAGAAAACTAAATATGAATATCTTTAGTTTTTCTCATTAAAAGACATATAACCAGGCCATGGGTTATAAGATTAAATATGCAGAACTTTAGTGTACACAATCTATCATCGGGGGGGGGGTTGTATGGATTGGACCGTTCCTTATATAATGTTTTTGTTGGGGCTTGTCATGTTGCTCAAGGGAGGAGACTGGTTTGTGGATGCGTCAGTTTGGACGGCAAGGGTGACCGGGCTGCCGGAGGTTATCATAGGGGCTACCATAGTCAGTATCGCAACCACGCTACCGGAGCTGTTCGTATCCATCATAGCTTCCTATGAAGGGCACCCCGATATAGCCATCGGTAACGCTTTGGGGTCTGTTATTTGCAATACCGGCCTGATATTAGGGGTCACCACGCTTATATCCCCCTCCAGGATAATTAACCCGCGGATATTCTGCCTGAACGGCTTACTGCTGGCAGCCTATGGCTTATTTTTCTGCTACCTGGCGGCCGACGGTATGATTGGAAAAACCGATTCCGCCCTTTTACTTATGCTTTTTGCCGTCTATATACTCACAAATATTATGGTAATAAAGTATAAAAAAACCGACGCCGGGCATCGGGAGGAGATAAGCACCCGGCCGTGTCTGCAGGATACGGTGAAAAACCTTGCTAAGTTTCTGGTCGGCATAACCCTTGTGTTGCTGGGGGCGAATATGCTGGTTGAATACGGATCGGCCATCGCCCTTCATGTTGGGGTTCCCGAAAGGGTTATAAGCCTTACACTGATTGCCCTTGGCACTTCTCTGCCCGAGCTGGTTACTGCCTTTTCCGCCTTGATTAAGGGGCATAAATTCATATCCATGGGCAATATTGTGGGGGCCAATATTTTAAACCTGTCCTTTGTAATGGGTGCTTCCTCGTACTTTGCCGATATCCAGGTAAAACCTCACATGCTCTACCTGGACCTACCGGTGACGGTGCTTTTTATTGCTTTGCTGTTTGTGCCCTGCCTTATCAAGAAAAAAACCTCGAGGCCTCAGTCGGCTCTCATGGTTTCGATATATGCCGCTTACGTACTGCTGCTGGGATATATGCACCTCTAAAATTAGCATGCTAATACAATCCCCCTGCCGAAAAAAGTTATCAGAATACACACTGCAAAGATTTAGCGCTACGGCTACCCCTACCCCAATGGCTTAAGAGAATGAGTTCCCATAACCGGGAACTCATTCTTTAAACCCTTCTCTTGAGGTTTAGTCGAAGATTAAATCAATTAGCGTTTTGTCGTTACTGTTTAAGCACGCTTTCAGCACAGAGGATGCGTAGGAAAACACACCCTTTAAGGACGTCTCTGCCAAAAAGCTGTTTATCTCCCCCGGTTCATTCAGTACTTCCTTTACTGTAGGCAGCTTGCCCACCGGGGGAGCATTTCCCGTGCCGCAGCCGGTGCATATGTCTTCACCGGTCGCCTCGCCGCACCGGACAGTTGCCCTGCCCACCGTGGCATTAGCGCCGAAGGTTACCGGTACCCTGACACAAAGGTTCTGCTTCATTGTAAACCGGCAGGTCCCGTTCTCCACGCCGTCACACATATCTGCACCGGAGTCTATCATGGGAGCACCGCAGCAGAAAGTTGTCGTTTGCCCTTCATTGGCAAAGGGTGTCACCGTCACCGGCACGCATACGCTCAACCGCTGGAAGGCTACCCCTTGGCAGGTTTCATTGCCATTCCCATTACACACCGGACCACAAATGCTTAAGCCCTGGGCGGTCACCCCGCCGCCAAACAGGCAAACCGGGTTCGGGCCAATGTCGCGGGGTACCGTAAGCTCAAAACAAACCGTAAGCTGCCCCCCCCTCTTTGTTAACTTCAAAATCGAATTTTAATCCGGCGCACCCGGTGGTCGGGTCGGGGTTTTGCGGCGTCCTCAGTTCAACATCCCCGTTTAGAACCTGGGGTACCCCGTTCACGGTAATATTTACAATCTGGTCCTTGGTAATCTGGTCACAGATACCCAGCACAAAATGGCTCAGGTCAGCTTCCTGGGGACCGCCTTCTCCCACTCCGGTTACTTTATAACAAAAACGCTGGTTATCTCCGGGGTCGGGAAACAGATTGGATGCCGGCACGTCAAGTTCGAACTTAAAGGGAAGTATCCTTTCCCCCTGAACCTGTGAATAGTTAATCTCGCGCTCACAATTAAGCGGTACAGCTTGTATTTCAATACCATCATCCTCCTATTTTTTTTTGTTTTTGACCGGCACTGTTACCGTAGCCGGTACTAGTTAGTCTCATCTATCTTATTTCTGGTGTATTGTATTCAGGTTCTACTATTTCAGTTACACAAATATCAAAGCAGTTGATTAGCCATGTCAAGAAATACTCAGCGTACATGGACTTCGCTGCATCTAAACCGGCCTGTTAGCGGGAGCACAAAAAGAAGAGGGCCCCCTCGTTCGGGAAATCCCCCATTCAATCGGCCTGTTATGTAGTATAATAATAGATAGGATAATGAATGGGGTGTTGCAATGAAAAAAGTGCTCTTTGAAGAAATGACGGTTATTCTTATACTTGCCGCTGCCCTTTTGGTAGTAGCGATGCCGGCGGCGGCCAACATGGCGCAACCACTGGATTTTCCCGCCGACCAGGTGCTTTTATTCAACGAAAGCCCAGCCGTGTCGCTGGTGGAAGAATCCATACTCTTTAAGTTTGCCGGGGAAAACCTTTACAAGGCCAGGGTGGAGGTAAGCTATATACTGGAAAACCTGCTGGATGAGGACCAGGCCTTTGACGTGATGTTCGTTACGCCGGATTTTGAAGATGCGAAGTTTGAAGTATTTATAGACGACCAAAGGATAAACGATGTGACGCTGGAGGAAAGAATTGGCTGGCCGGCCAACTGGCAACCGGTTGTAACGGAAGAGATTATTGACCCGGTAAGCGAGGTGCCCCTTGACATAAGCCGCGGCGGCACTTGGAGCCCTCACCGCGATGCCTTTTCCGGGGCCACATTCCCGGTATACTTAAAGGCGGGCAAACCAACCGATATAAGGATAGCCTATAACAGTCGGAGCGGGTATTACCGGTACCAGGACGTAATAAACGCCGTGCACACACAGCTTTATTACCTCACCCCGGCAAGGTTCTGGGACGGAAGTGCAAAGGTAAACTTACGGATTGAATTCCCCGTAGGAAGCAGTACGGCGATTTATTCAAACATACCCTTGGAAAAGGAAAATAATCATACCTTTACGGCAGCCCTTGACGGCGTGCCTGACAGTGAATGGACCTTTTCCTATACCGATACCAAGGGATTAATATTCGGTACCAACAACCTAAAGAAACACAATACGGTGGTATTCCTGGTAACAGCACTTCTGCTTATGGCGGTGCCCTTATCCAGGAGGTACAGCAAAAAGGCCTTTGTCACCGGCCTTGCAGCCCTGCCCGGTGTGGCCTTCTTACTTGCAACCATAAAGGTCACCTATGGATTCCTGTTCCTTATGTACCTGCTGGGGCCGGTTATACTCTTTGTTGCCGCAGTGGTGCTCATATATATCGGCTATAAAAAGGTAAGGGGACACACCGCTTGATTAAGGTAAGGCGACACACCTTTACTGCGGGTATTCCTCTACGGCCAAGGTATGTCCCCATTGAGTTCCTTGCTGCGGTATATCCCCATAGGTAAACGGCATTATGGAGGCTGCTGAAAAAAAACATTTCTGTCATCCTGAGCAATAGCGAAGGATCTTTTTGTTATTGAAAACATAAGATTCTTCACTACGTTCAGAATGACAATCAAAAAAGCGTAGTTTTTCAGTGTATTGATGTAACGCCGTCCTAGAGATTTGCAAGGACACTGTCCAGGATGCCCACCGCCAGGTCCGCCTCCTCCTTGGTTATTATATAGGGCGGCAACAGCCTCAGCACCTTCCCGCCCACGCAGTTAATTATTAGCCCTTCCTTTTGACACTGGTCCAGCACCCAGTTTCCGTCGGCTTCCAGCTGTATTCCTATCATAAGCCCCATACCCCTTACTTCCTTTATAAAGGGGTGTTTTTCTTTTAGTTCTTCAAATTTGCCCATAAGATAGGCACCCATTTTGGCATTTTGCTCCATCATATTGTTTTGCAGTATTTGACTAACCACCGCAAGGGCGGTGCTGCACGCCAGGTGACTACCCCCGAACGTGGCGGCATGGTCACCGGGGCCAAAACCGGTCGCGGCCTCATCGCTTGCAACCATAGCCCCTATCGGGAAGCCCCCGGCCAGCGATTTTGCCAGCGTCAAAATATCCGGCTTAACGCCAAAGTTCTGGTGGGCAAAAAACTTCCCGGTCCTCCCTATGCCGCACTGTACCTCGTCAAATATTAACAAGAGTCCTTTTTGGTCGCAAAGGTCCCTTACCCCTTTAAGGAATTCCTCCGATGGCACGTTTATGCCGCCCTCACCCTGGATGGGCTCCAGCATTACGGCGCAAGTTTCCGGCTTAATCTTGCTCTCTAAGTCCTCTAAATCATCAAATTTGGCATACCCAAACCCTTCCGGCAGCGGCTCAAAGCCCTTCTGGTATTTGGTCTGGCCGGTAGCGGCCAGTGTGGCAAGGGTCCTGCCATGAAACGAATTTGTAAAGGTAATAACTTCGTATTTGTCTTCCCCCATTTTTGCCTTGGCATACTTCCTTGCCAGTTTTATAGCCGCTTCATTGGCCTCGGCACCGCTGTTGCAAAAGAAGGCTTTGCCCAGGCCGCTTTGTTTGACCAAAACCTCCGCCA
>JAAYJF010000059.1 GCA_012523075.1 Clostridiales bacterium
CCTGCAGTTCTTCCTTTGTTGCCATACTACCCCTTATACCCTGCAGTTCTTCCTTTGTTGCCATACTACCCCTTATACCCTGCAGTTCTTCATCCATTCCGTCTATTCTGCCACTTAAATCAGCATACATTTTCTCAAGTAAATTAAAAACCTTGTCATCCATCACGGAGGGTCCCTCCTTCACTCATTCTTATAGATATAGTATACAATTTTTTCTTTAATAATTGAAATAAAACACTAATAATCCCAATTTTTTGGTATATTCTCTGACCATATAAAAATGGAACCTTATACTTTCTATATCGTCAAATTTGTTAAGGAATGTAGAATGGGGACATTCCGCAACTCTTTAAAACGCTGCCTCAATCTGGTAGAATTAAGGGGACATTCCGCAGCAAGGAATGTAGAATGGGGACATATGTTTCAAACTGTCACGATGGTGCGAAAAGGGACAAAGAACCGTCCCTTGTCCCTTTTTCACTAATAAGAGGGGGTATAACATATTGGCATTATTGGAGCTTAAAGATATAACACGCAAGTACAAACTGGGCCAGGTCCAGGTAACCGCCCTGGGCGGCGTGTCCCTTTCCATCGAGGAGGGCGAATACGCCTCCATAATGGGCCCCTCCGGCTCGGGCAAATCAACACTTCTAAACATAATAGGCTGCCTTGACTTACCCACCACCGGTACATACATATTCGGCGGAAAGCACATAGAAAGCTTAAAGGACGGCGAGCTGGCCGACCTGCGAAACCGGCGGATAGGCTTTGTGTTCCAGCAGTTCCACCTACTGCCCAACCTCACCGCCCAGGAAAACGTCGAGCTGCCGCTTATATACCAGGGCGTATGGGGTAAGGAACGCAGCAAGCGGGCTAAGGCAGCGCTGGAGTCGGTCGGCCTCGGGGACAGGATAGGCCACCTACCCTTCCAGATGTCGGGGGGCGAGCAGCAGAGGGTGGCCATATCAAGGGCCATAGTGGGAAACCCATCGCTTATCCTTGCCGATGAGCCCACCGGAGCCCTGGATTCTAAGTCCAGTGAGAACATAATGGAGATATTCCAAAGGCTCAACAAAGAACTGGGCATAACCATAGTACAGGTAACCCACGAAAGGGAGGTCGCGCTGTACGGCCAAAAGATATACCATCTGCGGGATGGACTTATAGAAAGAATAGAAACATTAAATAGCCAGGGGGGAAACTGATGTTGCAGAAACAAATATCACAGAAGTTAATATCAATTATTGTGATTGTGGTGGTGGTACTTGGCGGCGGAATGTTCGCCATCAAACAAATTATGCCCACAAATGCAAAGGAAGCAGATGGCCCGGTTTACGCCACCCAGGAGGTAATACGGGGCGATATATCGGTGGGGGTAACCACAACGGGGATGCTTAACCCCACCCGGGGCGGGGGCATAAGGATCCCCGGCGAAATGCGTTATGACGGCGGTGTGAATATTCAGTACATGCTGGATGAAATACTGGTGGAACCGGGTGACGAAGTGCAAACCGGCCAGGTGCTGGCTCGGCTAATATCCTACGACCTCGAATCCCAGCTTGACCAGAAGCAGACCCAGCTGGAGGCAAAGCTGGACGAGATATGCGAGATGACGGGAGTGGAACCTTCCCAGGTGGACAACATAGTCCCTTCAAAGGGTATAACGCTTCGGGCACCGGCCGACGGCAGGCTGGTGGGCTTTGACATCCGCGAGGGAGATGAACTGCAGCTTGGCCAGGTGATATGCCGGGTGGTGGACGACTCCCGTTTCAAGGTAAGGGCTAAGCTTTACAAGCAGGAAATTGACAAGGTGCATGTAGGACAGAAGGTTATGCTGAACTTTACCAGCTTCCAGGGTTTTATTGATGGAGAGGTTACCCAGGTAAGCCGCAACCCGGTGCCCGACAGGATAGGCAATAGTGAATTTGCATCCGGGTATGTATACTGGATAACAATAGAAGGGGATAATCCGAGCCTTGTGCAGCCGGGCATGGAGGTACGGGTGGGCCTTCCCGCCAACGAAGAGAAAACTTACGCCAACTACTTCGCGAACAAAGCGGTGGTGGAAAGCTACATAAAGGAAGAAAAGCTGATAAACCGTGCCGAGGCGATAGTCACAGAGGTTAACGTATACGACATGGAAGAGGTCAAAAAGGGCGACCCTATCCTTTCAATGTCGGGAAACGATGTGCAGGAAACCCTCCAGGATTTGATGGAGGACATCCGAACCCTTAAGGTGGATGTACGAAACCTTCAGAACCAGTACGACCAGCTTGATATTACCGCAACCATGGACGGCGTGGTGGCATCCATCCATCGCGAAGAAGGCGAAACGGTAAGGGCCGGTGAGTGGATAGGCGACATTTACAACACAAGCGAAATGATGCTATGGACCCAGGTTGACGATATCGACATAGTAAACGTGAAACAGGACGCCCCGGTCAGGGTAACGGTGGACGCGGTGCCCGGCGAAGTCTACGAGGGAACGGTAACCCACGTATCGCCCATGGGCGAAAAAATAAACAACATAACCCGGTTCTCGATAAATATAAACATAAAGGGCGGGCCGCAGCTTAGGCCCGGTATGCAGGCCAACGCCTTTATCGACGCCGGTAGCGCCGAGAACGTGCTGCTGATACCCCTTGAAGCCATATTCGAGGATGACGGCAGAACAATGGTGGAGGTGCTGGACGAGGACAGTACTGTGCGGATGGTACAGGTCCGACTGGGCCTTATGAACGACCGGTACGCCGAGGTCACCGATGGCCTTGAGGAAGGCCAGCTTGTTATAACGGGGAGCAGCGCCGACCTTCTGCCCAGCCAGCAGATAAAGGCAAAGGATACGCTGCTGCCGGAAAAAAGCGAAGACAACAACAATGAAAACTAAGGGGGCATTACGCTTATGAAAAGAAAAAAACCGGAACTGGGCCCCCGATTTTCGAAACTTAAGGAAAAGGCAAAGGGCTTTCTGGCATCGGTAAAGGAAAAGAAACCCTTAAAAGCGGCCGCCGGGCTAATGGACAAAAATCGGCTCATGCCGCTGCTTACAAGGCTTTTGTTTACGGCGAGGATGGCGGCCCACGGCATACTTTCCAAACGCCTTCGCTCCGGCCTTACCATACTGGGAGTAGCCATAGGAGTTGCATCGGTGGTAAGCCTTATGGGTATTGGCGAAGGGGCACGGAGGGCGGTAATAGAGCAATTTGAAAGCCTTGGCTCGGACGTGGTTATCGTTAAAGCCCACGACCCCAATTTTGAATTTGACCCGGCGGAAGCGGATGAACTGCTGGAAAGGGTGCAGGGGCTTGAAATGGCCACCCCCATTGTCCA
>JAAYJF010000140.1 GCA_012523075.1 Clostridiales bacterium
GTGGGGATGGCCCATCTTGCAAAACTGTTGAAGTACAGCGAAGAGAAGCTGGAAAAACTAAAACAGATTGAAAACATTACGGTGCAGCAGAAGACCGCCATTGACAGTCGGGACTTTGCGGCGCTAAACTCCCTGGTGGAGGAGAAACAAAAGATAATCGACTACATTGATTGGTGCGACAGTGCCTTCCAGGAGGAGCTAAAAAAGGTCAAGGAACGGCTAGGGGTAAAAACCTTTGAAGAAATAGGGGAGGTAAACGGCCGGGACGAAAAGAAAGCCCTTGCCGGAATCATAGGCTTGATAATAGAGGCCATCGAGAAGATACAGACGCTGGAAAAGGACAATCACCAAAAGCTGCTTGCTTCCATGGAGCAGGTCAGGGAGAAATTAAAGAAGGTAAGAAACGGACAAAAAAGTATCGCCGTTTATGACAGCGGCATAGGTATTGCCTCGGGCAGTTTTGTCGACAAGAAGAAGTAATGGTATAATAAAGTGAAGCTTATCCGGGTCTGTGGTTGAAAGTCGATGCTAACCGCAGGCGAAGCGACCCACGTAAGCCGGCAAAGATGCCGGTGAGCATGGTGCGGTTTAGGTGTAAGTCCTGCCCGTTGGGAGTTTCCCCGATGGAGATGGGGAGTAGTGATGGTGTGAAAACCGGAGCGAGACCTGCAGCAGGCGGGTGTGGGGTCAAAGACCAGGTCAGCCGGATAAGCTTCTACATTTTTTGCTTTTTTGAGGTTAAAGTTGACATTAAAGTATTGATAATGACCATATTTCGACATTAAGTTATCCACATCCCTGCGGTGTGTTATCAACATTCCCGGGTGCAGGAACAGGGGTTATTCACACACTTATCCACTTTATCCACATTTTTTGTTTCCACAGCGGGTATTATTCATTTATCAAAATACTTAACTTTAAAGATTTCTTGACGGCTATTTTTTGTTTTTTCCTGCGAAAAGTTTTAATTGGACTTAATTGGATATAAATATAATAATAGACTATACTATGTATAATACCGCAGTATATTCAATGAGCGCTTGCGCGAATTGTGCGCCAAAATGCGGGCGCTAAAGCGCCTACCCATCGTATTTTGTGTGCAGCGCGCTGCGAGCACTTTATCAAATGCCCCTTCAGTAGGGAATTGAGGCAGGTGTGTCTTAAGGGCATTTGATAAAATACCACAGCAATCTGGCACGTTTAGTCTCAAGGACACTATCAATAATGAGAGGAGCTGGATTTTATGCGTATTATTACAAGCGGGAAGAACATGGAAGTAACCGATGCTTTGAAGGATACCATCGAAAGAAAGCTTGGCAAGCTGGGAAAGTTTTTTCAGAAGGATACCGAAGCCCAGGTAACGCTGAACGTTGAAAAAAACCGGCACATAATAGAGGTCACCATACCCTTTAACGGTGTGCTTATAAGGGCGGAGGAGTGCACCGCCGATATGTATACCTCCATAGACAAGGCAGTGGATAAACTGGAACGCCAGATAAACAAACACAAAACAAAGCTGGAAAGAAGATTTAGGGGCAGCAAAATGATATTTGACAATATAGAGGTAAGCGGGAGAGAGGACCTTGACGGGCCTAAGGTGGTAAGGACCAAAAGGTTTGCAATGAAGCCGATGCCTATAGAGGAAGCGATACTGCAGATGGAGCTTTTGGGACATAATTTCTTCGTGTTTTCAAATGGTGACACCGAAGAGGTAAATGTGGTTTATAAAAGGAAGGATGGAAACTACGGGTTAATAGAGCCCATGTTTTAGAGGGTTTTGGACATAGGCCCGATGGGCTTTA
>JAAYJF010000049.1 GCA_012523075.1 Clostridiales bacterium
AAACAGCACTGGTGTTATAATATAATTCGAAAATTAAGTAGAAGCCTTCCGCTTCTCACCCTTCGCCGAGGGCGCCGGGTTAAATCAACTTATAGTATGTTGGTTTTTGCGGACAGGTTTTCACCTATCCGTTTTTTTTGTTTTATTAATAATATTACGCGATCTAAAATTTAGGGGAGGTGGTTGGATATTAGTAAGGAACTGCAAGTTAATGAGCAAATAAGAGAAAAGGAAGTAAGGCTTATCGATGCGAACGGGGAACAATTGGGTATTATGTCCGCCCGGGAGGCACAAAAGCTTGCCTACGACAGACAGCTGGACCTTGTGAAGGTGGCGCCCCATGCGAAACCCCCAGTATGCCGTATTATGGACTACGGGAAATATAAATACGAGGCCAGCAAAAAGGAAAAGGAAGCCAAAAAGAACCAGAGGGTAATAAACATAAAAGAGGTTAGGCTATCGCCTACCATTGATAAGCACGACCTTGACGTGAAAAAAAGGAATGCAGAGAAGTTTTTATCAAGCGGGGACAAGGTGAAGGTAAGCATAAGGTTTAGGGGCAGACAGCTAAGCCATACCGAGATAGGCCGGGCCATTATGGATAAGTTCGCCGGTGACTTGGAAGAACTTGCGGTGGTGGAAAGAAAACCTAAAATGGAAGGCAAAAGCATGATAATGATTATGTCGCCTAAATAGACATGCCAAATAGGAGGTAAAGACTATGCCAAAAATGAAAACCCATAAGGGTGCGGCAAAAAGGTTCAAACTGACAAAGAGCGGAAAAATTAAAAGGGCCAAAGCTTATAAGAGTCATATTCTCACAAAAAAATCGGCTAAGAGAAAGAAAAACCTAAGACAGGCTACCCATGTCAGCGAAGCTGAAACAAAGAGAGTCAAAAAATTATTACCCTACGCATAGGTAAAGGACAAGGAGGAAAATCTCATGGCTAGAGTAAAAAGAGCTGTCAACGCAAATAAAAGGCGTAAAAAGATATTAAAGCTGGCAAAGGGATACCGCGGGGCAAAGAGTAAGCTTTTCAGGACGGCGAACCAGGCTGTAATGAAGTCCCTGATGTATTCGTATATAGGAAGAAGGCTTAAAAAGAGGGACTATAGGAAACTGTGGATAGCCAGGATAAACGCCGCTTCAAGGGCCAACGGAATGTCTTATAGCAGGTTTATAAGCGGTCTGAAGAATGCCGGAATTGAGATAAACAGGAAAATGCTGGCCGACATGGCGGTGAACGACGCCGAGGGTTTTAAGGAATTGGTAAGCGTCGCGAAAAGCCAGCCGGCGGAATAATTTGCAAAGAAGTGAGCCTTGGGTTCACTTTTTTGCAAATTATTGGGACAAAAAGCCCCTAAATGACAAAATGAGGCTCTTCCGACAGCCCCAAAACTGTACATGGGCCTTTTTATAGAGGTGGCTTGAATAAATGAAAAACTGGAAATCGTTCAGGGGGAGCGGTAAAAAGCATAGTTTGAAGTTGACACCCTCCCAGGTGCTGGTGCTGGGATTTGCAGCAATAATACTACTGGGGACGCTGCTGCTGTCCCTGCCGGCTGCTACTGCGGACGACGAAGAAATTGGTTTACTGGATGCACTATTTACCGCCACATCTGCGGTTTGCGTTACCGGTCTTGTGGTGGTGGATACCGGCACCTATTGGACGGCCTTTGGCAAGACGGTAATCCTTTTGCTTATACAGGTGGGGGGTCTAGGTTTTATGACCTTTGCCACAATGGTTTTTATAGCCCTGGGTAAAAGGATACACCTAAGGGAGCGACTTATTATTCAGGAGCAGCAGAACCGGCTGGCACTTCAGGGGGTTGTCAGGCTTACAAAATATATTATACTCGGAGCTGTAGCAATAGAAGCAATTGGGGCTCTTTTGCTTTCCATAAGGTTTATACCCCAATACGGAATGGCCAGGGGCCTTGCCTATGGAGTATTTCACTCGGTTTCTGCATTTTGCATTTCCGGGTTTGACATAATAGGTGAATACAGAAGCCTTACATCCTTTGCCGATGACTATTTGATAAGCGGTGTAGTTATAGTGCTGTCCATAATGGGAGGTCTGGGCATATATGTAATTACAGAGATACTGCGGAGCAGGAAGTTTAAGAGGTATTCACTGCATTCCAAGCTTGCGCTGCTTATTACCTTTTCGCTGCTCAGTTTTGGTGCGTTGCTTACCTTTGTTTTGGAATACTCCAATCCCGCCACCCTTGGTCCGCTGACACTGGGAGGTAAAATGCTGGCAGCGCTTTTCCATGCAGTTGCTCCCAGCACCTCCGGGTTTAACACGCTGCCTGTGGACCAACTGACAATCGCAACACGTTTTATTAATATAATTTTTATGTTTATTGGAGGTTCTCCCGGTTCAACGGCCGGGGGCATCAAAACCACCACGGCGGGGGTACTATTATGGACGGTGATATCGGTGGTCAAGGGAAGAGAGAATACCGAAATATTTAATAGGAGAATACCTAGGAATATTGTTTACAGGTCCCTTGCCATTGTGACCATATCCCTGCTTATCGTAGTTGTGGCTACGATAGTACTCACCATAACTGAGGACGCCGGTTTCATGGAAATCCTATTCGAGACGGTTTCTGCCTTCGGTACCGTCGGGCTGTCAGTGGGTATAACCCCTTATCTTACTCCCGTTGGCAAGGCAATAATAATAGCGACCATGTTCGCTGGACGGCTGGGGCCCCTTACCGTCGCCAATGCGTTGGCCCGCAGGCAGAATAGGAAAAAATCCAAAATAAGGTATCCTGAAGAAAAAATCCTTGTTGGTTAGGGAAGGTGATGTCATTGAAACAGTTTGCTGTGCTGGGTCTTGGGAGGTTTGGCAGCAGTCTTGCGAAGGCGCTTTACGGGCTGGGCCACGATGTGCTGGCATTGGACGAAAGGGAGGACGTGGTACAGGATATTTCCGAATCGGTAACCCATGCAGTCCAGGCGGATGCCACCGACGAGAGCACGCTTCGTTCATTGGGTCTTAGAAACTTTGATGTGGTTATTATTTCTATAGGCTCGGATATACAGGCCAGTATACTGATTACCCTGATAGTGAAGGAACTCGGTGTTAAATACGTTGTAGCAAAGGCCCAGAGCGAGCTGCATGCCAAGGTACTGTATAAGATAGGTGCCGACAGGGTGGTTCTGCCCGAAAGGGATATGGGGCTTAGGGTTGCCCATAATCTGGTTTCAAGCAATATTCTGGACTTTATCGAACTTTCCTCCGATTACAGCATAATAGAAATTGCCGCACTGGACAGGTGGAAGGGTAAAAACCTCAAGGAGCTAAATATGAGGGGAAAATACGGTGTCAATATTATAGCAATAAAGCGTGACGGAGGGATAAACGCTTCTCCAGGGGCGGAGGATAGGATACTGGAAGGCGATGTGCTGGTTGTGATAGGGGACAACGATGATATTTCGCGCCTGGAGAACAGGGCATAGGAAGGGGTAATAAGGTGATAACCAGTCGGGACAACGCCCTTGTGAAAAAGGTGCTGAAACTACATACTTCTACAGGGAGAAAAAGGGCGGGGCAGTATTTTACCGAAGGCATTCGCAGTGTAGGCCAGGCCCTGGACTCTAAAGCCCCGGTTTCGGAAGTAATATATTCTAAACGAGTGTATGGGCTTGGCAGCGGCAGGGAATTGATGGACAGGGTCTTCAAAGCGGGCATAAATATTGTGGAGGTAAGTGAAAGCCTCTTTAAATTTATATGCGATACCGAAAGTCCCCAACATATAATGGCGGTTATTGATATAAAGGAGTGCGATAGGGAAGAGGTTATGGACGTTAAGGAGCCGCTGTTTGTAATAGTGGATGGCATACAGGACCCGGGGAATCTCGGCACCATCATCCGTACCGCAGACGGTGCGGGAGCCAGTGCCGTGCTGCTCCTTAAGGGTACCACAGACCCGTACAGCCCGAAGGTTGTAAGGAGTACCATGGGTTCTATTTTTAGTATTCCGGTGTTTAGGGAAAGAGACGCGGGGGAATTGTTTGACGCGCTGAACAAAAAGGGAATAAGGCTTATAGCCTCAAGCCCGGAGAGCGGTACTCCCTATTGGAATGCGGATTTTACCGGCAGTATAGGGATAATAATAGGTAACGAAGCCAATGGCATATCGGAGCAGGTATTAGAATACTCCGACCAAAGCGTGGCACTTCCAATGCCCGGAAGGGCGGAATCCCTCAACGCTGCCGTTGCCTGTGGTGTTTTGCTTTATAAAGCCCTAGAGCAAAGGTTAACATAATAAACACCTTGTAATGGCCGGAAGCCTATGGTATAATGAGACAACAACAGACTGCAATTGGTAGTATAAGATGAAGGGTGGTCTTTTTACAATGCTCACTGCTGAAGTTTTCTGGAAAATGTTTGAGGCTACCGGTTCTATAGTTGCCTATTTAATGTATAGAAGTTTGATAATTCAGTAGAATAAAGAAAAGATAATGCGATGAAGAAGGAAAGTAGAAAGGTTTCATCTGGCAGAGAGGGAATGTCACCGGCTGAAAACATTCCTCAAAATGGGGCCCTTTGAAGTTCCCTTCCGAGCAGCGGAGCTGAATTCCTGTGGATAGTAGGCTCTGACGTACGGCAGACGTTACCTGCACGACTATTTCAACGAGACCGTCACTAGGCGGTGAAGTAGGGTGGAACCACGGAGTTATGACTTCGTCCCTTGGACGAGGTTTTTTTATTATTCATAATACTATCGGTAATAATGTAAACCAGAAAGGGGATGGGAATAGTGCAGGAGAGATTGAAAGGGATTCTGGAAAGGGCTCTACGCGAGATAAATGCGTGCAGTGAACTATCTGCCCTCGAAAACTGCCGGGTTAAGTACCTCGGCAAGAAGGGAGAACTGACGGTTTTCTTAAGGGGTATGGGCAATCTATCCCCCGAAGAGAGGCCGGTCATAGGCAGGCTTGTAAACGAGGCCAAGGAGGAAATTGAAACGCTTCTGTTATGCCAGAAGGAAAGGGTGCTTAAGCTGGAGAGGGAAAGGAGCCTTAAAGAAGAGGAAATTGATATTACCATACCGGGTAAAAGGTTTGCACGGGGTAAAAGGCACCCGCTCACAAAGACCCTTGACGAGATAAAAAGCATATTTTTAGGGCTTGGGTTTACCGTGGTGGAAGGGCCGGAGGTTGAATTGGCCTACTATAATTTTACTGCGCTCAACATACCCGAGAACCATCCAGCAAGGGATGTACAGGATACCTTTTATATCACCGAGGATATTGTGCTGCGCACCCTTACGTCGCCGGACGAGCCAAGGGTTATGGAAAAGACCAAACCGCCCATAAGGGTTCTTATACCCGGAAGGGTATACAGAGCAGACGATGTGGATGCAACCCACTCACCGGTGTTTCATCAGATAGAAGGGTTGGTGGTGGACGAGGGTATTACGCTGGGCGATTTGAAGGGCACCTTTGACCTGTTTGTAAAGAAGCTGTACGGGGAGCATATGGAGACCAAGTTCCGGCCCAGTCATTTCCCCTTTACAGAGCCCTCGGCGGAGATTGACGCCACATGCTTTGTATGCGAAGGTAAGGGCTGCCGGGTTTGTAAGGATACTGGCTGGATAGAGCTGTCGGGGGCGGGCATGAGCCATCCCAAGGTCCTGGAAAGGTGCGGAATTGACACCACAAGGTATTCAGGGTTCGCCTTCGGTATGGGCCTTGATCGGTTGACAATGCTAAAGTACGGTATAGACGATATGAGGCTTTTATTCGAGAACGATGTAAGGTTTTTGGAACAGTTCTAAAGGAGGGGAGAATTATGCTGGTACCTGTTAACTGGTTAAAGGATTACGTTGATATTGATACCGATATAGACAGCCTTGCGGAGGCCATGACCATGTCCGGGACGATGGTTGAGCTTGTCCTGGAATCCGGTCAGGTAATAAAAAGGGTTGTTGTGGGAAGGGTAAAGGAGATAAAACCCCATCCCAACGCCGACAAGCTGGTGCTGGGCATGGTGGATGTAGGGGACAGGGTAGTCCAGTTGGTAACCGGGGCCAAAAACGTAAAAGAGGGAGACTTTATACCGGTGGCCCTGGACGGTGCGGTACTGCCCGGCGGCGTTGAGATTAAGGCGGGTAATATAAGGGGCGAGGACTCGGAAGGGATGATGTGCTCTGCCCTGGAACTGGCCCTGGATTTAAGTAACCTTCCGGAGTGGCAAAAAGAGGGCATATATATCCTGGAGGGTGAATACGAACCGGGTACCGACATAAGGGAAGTGCTTACGCTAAACGAAAAGGTGCTGGATGTGGATATAACTACAAATAGGCCGGACTGTCTAAGCATGCTCGGTATCGCCCGGGAGGTGGGGGCGGTACAGGGGGTACCCTATAGGATGCCCGATACCCGGATAAAGAATGAAAAAGGCGATATAAAGGACTACCTAAAGGGCATATCAATACAGGAGCCGGATATGTGCTACCGGTACCTGGGCAGGGTTATTGACAATATCAATATTAAGCCCTCGCCGCAGTGGATGCAAAAAAGGCTCATTCAAGCGGGTATGAGGCCGATAAACAATATAGTGGACATAACGAACTACGTTATGCTGGAGCTGGGCCAGCCCATGCACGCCTTTGACCTGGAAAAGGTGGGCGGCAGGGAAATAATAGTAAGGCGCGCGGGAGACGGCGAAAGGATAGTTACGCTAGATGGCAAGGAAAGAGTGCTGGACAGAAACGACCTTGTTATTGCGGATGCCAATAAGCCGGTGGGCATCGCCGGGGTGATGGGGGGAGAGTATTCGGAAGTTACATCGGATACCCGTACCATACTCCTTGAGACCGCCGCCTTCAACGGTTACGACGTAAGGCAGACCTGTAAAAAGCTGGGCCTGTGGAGTGAAGCCTCCTTCCGCTTTGTACGGGGGGTATACCAGGACTTGGCAAGAATCGCTTCCGATAGGGCGGCAATGCTTATGGAAGAGCTGGGAGCCGGTGAGATTGTAGGGGGAGTAACCGACGTATACCCCAACCCGCCAAAGCCCTATTACCTTGAAGTAAGTGCAGACAGAATAAATAAGCTCTTGGGAATAGACCTGACGGCACATAGGATGAAGGAAATGCTGGAGAGGCTGGAAATGAAGGTGGCAGAAGATCGGGGGATTTTGCGTATCACGGTGCCTACCTTCAGGCAGGATGTGCAGCTTGACCACGATATAGCCGAAGAAATTGCAAGGCTGTATGGATATAACAATATCCCCAAAACCGTTATGTCCGGTAGCTGGGTGCTGGGTACCAGAAGCAAAAAGGAAAAGATAACAGATACAGTGAGGGATGTGCTGTGTGGCTGCGGCCTGTACGAGATTTCCACCTATTCCTTCGAGAGCCCTTCGGTGTTTGACAGGATAAACCTGCCGGAGAGGGACCCTTTAAGGAAGACGGTGACTATTCAAAACCCCCTGGGGGAAGAGTACAGCATAATGAGAACAACCTTGCTACCTGCCATGCTTAACGTGATTTCACTTAACTACAACAGGGGCAACGAAGAGGCGGGGTTCTACGAGATTGCACCAAGATTTCTTCCCCGGGAAATACCCCTTAAAGAGCTGCCGGATGAAAAACTCACCATTGTCCTTGGGACGTACGGGGATGAAGACTTTTATGCGGTAAAGGGAAGGGTGGAGACACTGCTTGGGGAGCTTGGCATCTCATCCTATGAGTTTATAAGGGCCCAGAACCCGTCCTATCACCCCGGCAGAACGGCACAAATTCTTTTAGATGGAGAGAGCTTGGGAATAATTGGCGAGGTTCATCCCGATGTACTGGAAAACTACGGGATAGGAACACGGGTGTATGCGGGGGAACTGGACTTTAACCTGCTTATGGAGAAGGCGGATAGCAATGCAACCTATTCGCCGCTACCGAGATTCCCTTCAATCAACAGGGATATTGCCCTGATTGTGGACGAAGACGTACCGGCGGGCGCCATAGAAGGAGTTATATGGAAAGCCGGCGGCGACCTGGTGGAGAAAATAAGACTCTTTGATGTATACACCGGGGCGCAGATACCCGAAGGAAAGAAAAGCATTGCCTATTCGCTAACCCTAAGGTCGAGGGAAAGGACCCTTACCGAGCAGGAGGCGGGTGAGGTGATGGAAAGGATACTAGGGGAACTGGGCAGGCAAATCGGAGCTGCCAGGAGATAGTAACCAAGCCAAAATGGGAAACAGTGCCGCCTCACCGTCTCGGCGGCGCTCGCACCCTGCCGCCGCTTATTCGTGGCGCCGCTCGCTCTTCGGCGGTTGCTGGCGCAACCTGAGCACCCTCCTGAAACCGGCGGGGGACATTTCCCCTGCACCCCTTCTTTCATAGCATACTGCGCTATGAAAGAAAGCCTGGCCTGGCGTCCTGCCAGGCCTACGGACTTTCTGCGAAGCTTCGGTAAGTTTTCTTACTAAACCATTTATTAGCATATGCTAGCGTTTCATGAAGCCTATTAAGAAAGTCCGAATAATGGTGTCTTACGTTAAACTATTTAGCCAGTTTCTTTTTAATATGTTATAATGTAGTTAATAATTGGCCTTAAATCGCTGTCGGAGGAATAGCTATGCAGGATAATAAAAACAGGGTTACGGTTGAAATAATGGGACAGCAGTATACAATGCTGGGACAGGGATCGGAGGAATACTTGCACAGCATTGCTTTGTATGTGGACAAAAAGATGAAAGAACTGAGCAAAAAGGGCTGCACAATGAATAATACAATGCTGGCAGTTTTGACGGCCCTAAATATTGCTGACGAGTTTTTCGGACTTAAACAGGACCTGGAGATAGCGCAGAAGCAGGCTGCCAAGCCCGGAAAGGAACTGGAGGATGCTCGGTACCGGCTTAGAAAGGC
This sequence comes from Clostridiales bacterium, assembly GCA_012523075.1. Classification (GTDB taxonomy): domain Bacteria; phylum Bacillota; class Clostridia; order Ch29; family Ch29; genus JAAYEV01. Next base: position 8,893 of record JAAYJF010000049.1, read on the forward strand.
CGGGGAAGAGGCAGCAAGGCTGAAGGCCGAGATAGAGAATTTAAAACAGCAGCTTGCCAATTCACAGGAGGAAGCATCAAACATATACAGTGAATGGCTTAAGGCACAGAAGGAATCGAAGGAAGCAATGGATAATATCGAAAGAATAGAGGAGCAAAAAATAGACCTGGAGTTGCAGATAGAGGCGATGAAGGGTTACAACAAAACATCGGGATAAAAGGGGCAGCCTTAAGGGTCGGAAACCGCAGATACCACGGCAGGAGGTAATTACCATCAGGGAACGGTGAACAAATCCTGGTGAAAGGTTGGTTTTAGTGGCAATTTATTTATGGACGAAGGTATAGGCATAGCCCTTAAGATAGAAGATGGGAGCAGCAGGGCAATAGAAGCTGTAATACTGGAGCTTTTGAAAAAGCTCGGTTTGGTATCCGCTGCGGAATACGACAGGCTTAAGGAAGGCTGTAAGATGAAAATCGAGAATCACAGGAAGGAAATAATAGGTGAAATTAAAGCAGCCTTTTAGCGATTGTTTATGCTTACCTGAACTGGGGGTTTTGACCGAACATGGAGAACTTGACTTTTAATGTACCTATGTCTTTGGTGCTAATTCTTTTGTTGGGTTATTTTGGTTATAGAATTTTTAAACTTATGCATATCCCCGGGGGAGCCATAACGGGGTCTTTATTAATAGTAGCTGTGTTTAGTAGCCTGGGCATCGGATGGGCGGACCTCCCGACCTATTACAGTACTTCCTTTCAGGTAGTGCTGGGAATAGTGATGGGATGCAGATTCAGCAAAGAAACGGTATGTTCCATAAAAAAACTGGTTGTCCCGGGATTGTTTACTTCTGCATGGATGATAGGCTTAAGCCTGGCTATGGGATTGTTGCTGACGCAGGTCACTGGGATTGACCTTGGGACCGCCCTGTACGGCACATCACCCGGAGGGCTGTCCGAAATGGGGATACTTGCCATGGCCAACAATATGAATGTACCGGTGGTGACACTATTTCAGTTTGTAAGGGTGATTGCGGTTTATCTAAGCGTTCCTGTTGTTGCCTTAAAGTATTATCAAAGGGAAGGGAAAAAGGCTTCTGACGAGACAGCGGCTGCTATGGACATGGGTAAAGACGTGAAGAAACAGAATAAAAAAGTATGGTCCATACTGGCCTCCATTGCGGTAGGTGCGGCAGGAGGTTTTGCAGCTAAGGCTGTTGGTGTTCCAGTAGGGGGAATGCTTGGTGCTATGGCTGTTGTCGGATTGTTGCGTATTATGGGAGTACCCCTTGCTGAACCACCCAAATGGCTGGTTATTTTAGGGCAGATTGGGTTGGGCGGCTATCTGGGGACAACGTTCACTCCAGAGGTATTATCTACCCTTTTGGGATTGGTTGTGCCCACCATTGCGTTTTCGGCGGTAATTGTATTAAACGGAATAGTAACTGGTATAATAGTGCACCGAATTTTTGGTTGGGACCTAATAACGTCTCTTTTAAGTAGTGCCACCGCTGGAGTAACCCAAATGAGTGCCATTGCGTTGGATATGGATGCGGACGCGGTTACTGTGGGACTTATGCAGGTATTGCGTTTTGCTCTGGTAATGCTGCTTATGCCCACCCTAATAAATCATATTATTGCCTGAACTAAAGGGCCAGCGGCAGTGTTATTACTGCCATCACGCGGCCTTGATACGTTAGCTTTTATTTATAGGTTTTATTAATAAACAAGGGTTTTAAAAAGCACAAAAGAACGATAAAATAATAACAAAACGAATTAAGAGTGATTGTGTACCTTCAGCATGCAGCCGATACTGTAAAGCAAATCGCAGTATGCCAAAAAAACTTTAAAATTTTACATTTTACTTTTGCATCATGCTGCTGTATTATTAATAATGGAGCTAGCACCTTCATTCAATGTAAATGAGTATTCAGAGGATATGAATGCTTATTTTTTTCGTAGAATAGCCGAATGCAGGATACGAAGCAATCTAACCGTATCGAGGATAATGTTGGCATGCTGCTTTATGCAATTTGATGGGTGTTTCATCAATTAGGAGGATGCGGCAGGCGTGTAAGAGAGGGAAACTATCAAAGCCACTTATCCGCAGGGTAGAATTGCACCGGCTGAGGGGAGGGGGTAGGTATTAAAATATAGAACCAGGTTAGGCGTGTAATAGGCTGTAATGGTAAACGCTGGTATGGATCAATAACAAATAAAAGCGAGGTAATGAGATGAAAAAACAAATGGAAAAGGCCTTTGAATATGTTGATTCCCATAGAGATGAGATGTTGGCGCTGTGGGAAGAATTGGTGAATATTGAGAGCGGTTCCCCGGACAAAGAAGGCGTTGATACCGTGGCAAACCGAGTAAAAGAAGTGCTGGACGATGAGGGATTTAATAGCCGAATCGTTGAGTATGAGAAAGCCGGGAATGCTGTAGTAGCGGAGTTGGGGACGGATAGAGCAAAGAAGGGTATAGTTTTTGCGGGGCATATGGATACAGTATACGCAAAGGGGACTATTAAAGACAATCCTTTCAGGATTGAGGACGGAAAAGCGTACGGTCCTGGTGCTTTGGACATGAAAGGCGGAATAATAGCCGCAATATTTGCTGCAAAAGCACTGAATTCAATAGGTTACGATGAGCGTCCTATTAAATTTGTGCTTGCAGGGGATGAAGAGGTAGGCCATATCAACTCCACCTGTGATAAGTTGTTTATAGAAGAATCCAGGGGATTTGCAGCAGCTTTTGACTGCGAAACAGGTTTCCCGGACAATGGCATTGTTGTGAAACGAAAAGGGGTGGCAAGATTTACTCTTGAAGTGGAAGGCGTAGCTGCCCATGCTGGAAACGCACCTGAGAAAGGCAGGAGTGCCATTCTTGAAATATCCCACAAGGTAATTGATATACAGAATCTAACCGACTGGGATGAGGGCACTACTTTCAATGTGGGTACTATTCAGGGTGGTACCGTACCAAATGCAGTCCCTGATTATGCAAAGGTTGAAATAGACATCCGCTTTGAAAGCCTTGACAGTGGACCTAAATTTACCAAGCAGTTGGAAGAGATTGCTGCTAAAACTTATGTTGAAGGCACAAAGACCAAGCTTTCGGGAGGGATAGTATTTAGCCCGATGGAGACAACCGAAGGGGTAATGAAATTGTTTGAGCATGTTAAAAAGACCTCTATGGACCTTGGGTTTGGTGAGCCCCATCCTTTGGCCACCGGCGGCGGTTCGGATGCAGCTTATACGGTGATTGCAGGAGTCCCCACGGTATGTGCCATAGGGGTTAAGGGTGAATGGAATCATACTCCCAGGGAATATGCAATAGTAGAATCCATTTTTGAAAGAGCAAAACTGCTGGCTGCGTGCGTACTCAATCTGAAAGAAGACCTTGTATAGTATACAAAACTACAAGAATGGAGAGATCTAAATGAGCGAAAAAGAAAAGAAAGTAGAACAAAAGATTAGTTGGAAAGGGTGGGTGGCATTAATAATCTTGGTAATTGCGTTCTCGGGGGTGCTACAGAAAAACCCAGGACCGCTTGCCGCATTAGACTTTGCTAACCTAAACGGTCAATTCGGCACAATCTATGAAAACATCAACTTTAAGGGCGCAGGCGGTGTTGGAGCAAGAGAAGGATTTGCTTTTACTCTTACTCTTATACCCACCGTTATGCTTGCCTTAGGCTTTATAAACGTAGCTGAATCCCTGGGAGCGTTGAAAGCGGCAGAAAAGCTATTCAGGCCTTTACTCAAACCTCTGCTTGGAATCCCTGGCATAGCGGGACTGGCCTTTGTCAGCACCTTTACAAGCTCCGACGTCGGTGCTGTAATGACAAAGGACTTGGTAGAAAAGGGCGAAATTACAGACGATGAAAGAACAATTTTTGTATCATATCAATATGCAGCATCGGCTGTGATTACCAATACGTTTACCTGCGGAGCTCCGCTACTGCCCATGGCACTGCTGCCTGTTGGGATCATAATAGTACTTGAGATGATTGTAAAGATTTTAGGTGCAAATATAGTGAGATTTATACTAAACAGTAAAGCAAAGAAGAATAGGTTAGGGGGTAAGGAATATGGCACAGCAAAATAATCAAGATACCGCTGTAGTAAAAAAGAACATTGTAGAAGAATTTATGGTAGGATGCAGAAAGGGTTTTTATATCGGGGTAGAGCAAATTGCACCCGCTATGGTGCTGGGCTTTGTAATTATACAATTTCTGCAGATAACAGGACTGTTGGATATACTTGGAAAACTCGTTGGACCTGTAATGGCAATTTTCGGTCTGCCGGGTGAAGCTATCGTAGCCCTTATAGCTGCTTTCTTTGCCAAGACAGCAGGTGCTGCTGCAGCTGCAACACTGTTTACAAACGGTGTTATCGATGCTGCTCAGGCAACAATCCTTCTGCCGGCCACAATAACTATGGGTACTCTGGTAGGTCACTATGTAAGAATAGTTGTTGTATCGGATACCAATAAGAAATGGCATCCGCTGCTACTTGCAATTCCGATAATTGACGCTGCAATAGTAATGCTTTTAACACGACTGGTGCTTGTCTTTATGGGATAACTCATTTGGATAAGCTGTAAAAACCTGTCCAAGAAAATCAGAGAATCTTGCCTTTGCGCAATAATTGTGTTATTTCTTTGTTAATAAAAAACAACCGCCCTGCGATGCGGTGCGGTTGTTTTTTTGTTTTGTATTATTTAGCCTTTTTCTTGCCGAGATAAGCGCTTATCACGGCTTCGTTCTGAAGAAGCTCTTTGCCGCTACCTTTCAGGGTTATCCGGCCGGTTTCAAGAACGTATCCCACGTCTGCTATATGAAGGGCCGCGTTGGCGTTTTGCTCAATTAGAAGTATTGTTACGCCCTGCCTATGGATTTCCTTAATTATTTCAAATATCTCCTTAACAATAAGCGGTGCAAGACCTAACGAAGGTTCGTCCATCATAAGGAGCTTTGGTTTGGACATAAGTGCCCTGCCTACCGCCAGCATTTGCTGTTCCCCTCCCGAAAGGGTACCGGCAAGCTGCCAGCCTCTTTCCTTTAGAATTGGGAAAGTCGAATGGACCCTGTCCAGGTCGGCACTCATTTCTTTACTGTCCGCCCTGGTAAAGGCACCAATTTTGAGGTTCTCCAGCACCGTAAGGTTGGGGAAAACCCTTCTGCCTTCCGGCACCAGCGTAATTCCCTGCCTGACAATGTTCTGTGTTTTTTCACTTAGCAAGTCCTTACCCTTGTAGCTTATAGTTCCGCTTTTTGGCTTAACCAGCCCCACTATGGACCTTAGCGTGGTGCTTTTACCAGCACCGTTTGCTCCAATCAAAGTTACAATTTTGCCCTCTTCCACTTCGAGGTTTATTCCTTTAAGGGCTTCGATTCCTCCGTAGGAAACAACAAGATTATCTATTTTAAGCATCTCCGTTCACCCCCAGGTACGCTTCTATTACTCTCTGATTGTTTTGTATATCGTAGGGACTACCCTGGGCGATGGTGATTCCGTAGTCTAACACGTAGATTCTCTCGGAAATACCCATTACTACGTCCATATGGTGTTCGATCATAAAAATGCTTAAGTCAAAATCCTCTCTTAGCTGCCGGATGAATTCGGTTAGGTCCTCAGTCTCCTTGGGGTTCATTCCTGCAGCGGGCTCGTCCAATAGCAGTATCTCCGGGTTGGTGGCCAGGGCCCTTGCTATCTCCAGCCTTCTTTGCTGACCATAGGGCAACGAGCTGGACTTTTCGTTTCTAAGGTTAACAAGGCCCAGTTTTTCCAACAGGCTCAATGACCTTTCAAGCATCTCTTTGTCTTCCTTCCTATACCGGGGAAGGTTAAAGACTGCTTCGAAAAGGTTGGACTTTAGGTGCAAATGATTGGCTATCAGTACGTTGTCCAGTACGCTTAGTTCCTTAAAAAGCCTTATATTCTGAAAGGTTCTTGCTATGCCCAGCCTGGTTATCTGGTCAGGCCGTAAACCCGTAATATCCCTGTCTTTGAAGTATATTTTACCGCTTACAGGTGCATATACTCCGGTAATCATGTTGAAAGCAGTAGTCTTGCCAGCACCGTTGGGGCCAATAAGGGCAATTATTTCACCCTCCTGCAGTTCCAGGCTGAAATCCTTTACCGCCGTTAATCCCCCGAACTGCATCGTTATCGAATCTATTTTCAGATGCGCCATTATTTAGTCCCCCCCTTTGAAAGAGGTTTTCCCGAGGGCTTACCCAGCCGTTTGAAGAGGTCTATTATATAGTCCCAGCTGAATTCGCTGGTGCCCATAAGTCCCCTGCTGAAGAACAGCACCACCAGCATTAGAAGGGCTGAGAATACCACCATTCTTAAGCCAGATATGCCTGGGACCTGTACAAAGCCAAGGCTGAAGGGCTGGTCCAGAAACCTCAGGGCTTCCTGGCCTATGGTAACGACGAAGGCCGAAATAACGGTGCCCGTTATGCTGCCCATGCCGCCAAGGACTATTATTAGCAGTATATTGAAGGTTAGCGTGAACCTGAAAAGCAGCGGGTTTATAGCACCTAGCAGGTTCCCCAGAAGACCTCCGCCCACGCCGGCAAAGAATGCACCTATAACGAAGGAGAGCACCTTATGTTTGAAAAGGCTTACACCCATGGCTTCAGCCGCTATCTCGTCCTCGCGGATAGCTTTGAAGGCCCTTCCATAGCTGCTTTTTATCAGCCATAATAGGAATACAGTTGTAAAGGTCGCTATGCCAAAACTCCACCATAGGTTTGTCTTGGCCGGTATACCCTTAAAACCGATGGCCCCGTTGGTTATGGTTTGGAGGTTGGTAATTACTATTCTTATTATCTCGGCAAAGCCCAGCGTAGCAATACCCAGGTAGTCACCCCTTAGCCTTAACACCGGTGCTCCTATAAGGAAAGCAATAAGCGCTGCAAGTATTCCCCCTATAAGCAGTGCCGCCGGATAGGGCAGTACTATTTCGCGTAATGTTTCATTGATAGGAGCCAGGAAGAAATTTTGGTCCTTTACTGCAACCGGCATTGTTAGCAGTGCGCAGGTATAGGCACCGATCGCCATGAAACCCGCATGGCCCAGCGAAAACAGGCCGGTAAAACCGTTTATAAGGTTCATGCTAAGGCCTAGTACGGTATATATTGCACAGAGGTTTAGCACCCTTATCTGGTAAGCATTAAAATTCTTATCGGCATAATAAAGAAATAGGCACAGAAGCAGTATGGATATTAGCGTAAGCCTTACGTTCCTTTCTTTTATTCTAACCAATAAAGATGCAGACGGTTGACTTAATGATTTGCTTTTCATTGGTTACACCTTCTCCGCTATTTTTTCGCCCATTATACCGGTTGGCCTGAACAATAGCACTATTATTAGCAGGATAAATGCAAAGGCGTCCCGGTAACCGGTCAAATCGGGCAGAAAGGCTATTAGCAGTATTTCCACAAGGCCCAGAATAAAGCCCCCTATTACTGCGCCGTGGATGTTGCCGATTCCCCCTATAACGGCGGCTATAAAGCATTTAATGCCCGGCATTACCCCCATGAGGGGCTGTATCTGCGGGAATTTCATACCCCACATAATGCCGCCGACTGCCGCCAGCATAGAACCTATGCCGAAGGTGAAGGAAATGGTTCTGTTTACATCAATCCCCATAAGGCGTGAAGTTTCAAAGTCCTTTGAAACAGCCCGCATTGCCATACCGCTTTTGGTATGATTTATAAGATATAATAACACGAATAGCAGTATAAGTGTCATAATCGGAATAAAGAATGTCAACCTCTGGATGGATACCGTACCCAGTTTTATTACCTTAGTAAACAGCTCAAGGGCGGGAAAGGCCTTCGGCCTTCCACCAAATATTACTATGGCAAGATTTTCAAGCAGGAAGGATGCGCCTATGGCCGAGATCATGATAGATATTCGCGGTGCATCCCTAAGAGGCCTGTAGGCGGCTGCCTCCAGCAGGATGCCTAAGGCTCCGGTCACCACTATAACAGCCATAAAGGCGGCATACCAAGGCACTCCGAAAATTACTATACTGTAAAAGGTAAAGTAGGTTGCCATCATGAATATATCCCCGTGAGCAAAGTTTATAAGCCTTAGTATTCCGTAAACCATGGTATACCCTATTGCCACGAGGGCGTACAGGCTGCCCAGGGATATTCCGTTGGTTAAATGCTGCAGGAATACGTTAAAAGTCATACAATCACCACCTGTGTTAAATGTCCGCAAAAATACGCTTCCTTCCTTTGGGGAAGGAAGCGTATTTCTCATTGGAAATTATTTCTACCTGGGTTCGATGGTATCCATGTAAACGAATTCGCCGTTTTTAACCTGCTTGATAACCGCGTTCTTGACGGCATCGCCGTTCTCATCAAGGGATATTATACCGGCGGCCCCCTCAAAGCCTTCCGTTTCGGCAATCGCTGCCCTGAGCGCTGCCGGATCGGTGGAGCCGGCCCGCTCTATTGCATCAAGTATAAGAATATAGGCATCGTATGCAAGGGCTGTAACAGCGGCCGGCTCTTTGCCGTGCTCCGCCCTGTATTCATTGAGGAAGGTCTCGGATTCTGCAGTTATTGGCACTTCTGAAGTGAAGAATGTTGAGAAAACAGTACCTTCAACGGCATCTCCGCCTATATCTATAAACTCAGGAGTCTCATAGGTGTCGCCGCCCAGTATCGGTACGTCTATACCAAGCTGGCGGGCCTGTTTTACTATTAGAGCAGATTCGGTAAAGTTACCCGGTGCAAATATAACATCCGGCTCTTCCGTCATAATGTTTGTCAGCTGAGCCGAAAAGTCCTGGTCTCCTGTGTTGTAGTTAGCCACTGCAACTATGGCGTTCTCATCACCGGTAAGTTCCTTAAACGCGTCGGTGTAGAATTTCGCAAGGCCTATTGCATAGTCGTTATTAACCTCCTGGATTATTGCAGCCTTTTTTGCTCCAAGGTTTTCGTAGGAGTAGGTTGCCATAACCTTGCCCTGGAACGGGTCAATGAAGCACACCCTGAAATACCAGTCGTTGTCCAGGGTAACCAGGGGATTTGTACAGGAAGCTCCTACCGTTGGCACCTTATCTCTTATTACGTCCCCAGCGGCCATAGAGAACGAGCTGCCCCAGCTGCCTATTATTGCTGCCACTTGCTCTTTCTCTACAAGCAGCGCTGCAGCACTTGCTGCTTCCACCGCGTCGGACTTGTTGTCAACAATAACCAATTCTACTTTTTTGCCCAGCACTTCAGGATACAGTCTATTAGCCAGTTCAACGCCTTCAACCTCAAGTGCTCCCCCTGCTGCGTTCGCACCCGTCATCGGCTCAAATACACCAATTCTGATTACGTCGTCATCCGGAGTTTCTTCAGGCGTCGCTGGTGTACAGCCCGAAAACAGAAGAGACATGGCCAAAATCACTACTAACAGTAAAGACAACTTTCTTACCATTTTGTTACCCCCTT
>JAAYJF010000025.1 GCA_012523075.1 Clostridiales bacterium
CCGGCCTGTATACTTCAACAATGGGCTCATACTCGCATATTCCTATACACCCTGTTTGAGACACTATAACGTGCTGAAGGTTTCTCTTGTTTACTTCCTCAACCAGGGCCTTTAATACCGGCCTTGCACCGGCCGATATGCCGCAGGTGGCCATGCCCACAACCACCCTTGTGCCTTCCCTTTCCTTCCTGATGCTTATCCTCTCAAGGGTACTTTTTCTTATTTCTTCAAGTTCCTGAATGGTCTTCACTATATAACACCCCCATAATTGTTCTATGTTATTAGTATTTCTTCAGTATCTCGGGTATCCTGTCGGGAGTTAATCTACCATATACATCGTCATCAATCATCATAACCGGGGCCAGTCCGCAGCATCCCAAGCACCGGGTAGCCTCTAGCGTAAATTTTAAATCTTCGGTTGTCTGTCCTACATCAATACCCAATTCCTCTTTTATTTTTTCAAGAATGACCTGCGAGCCTCTTACATAACAGGCAGTACCCATACACAGTCCTATTGTGTGATCGCCCTTCGGCTCCAAATAAAACTGTGCGTAAAACGTAACTATTCCGAAGATCTTCTGCAAGGGTACATCCAAGCCCTCGGCTATGAATCTTTGTACCTCCAGGGGTAAATAGCCGAATATGTCCTGGGCTTTCTGCAGGACGGGTATAAGAGCACCTTTCTTGTCCCTGTACTCTTCAATCACCTCCCGGAGCCTTTCAAAGTTTTCCGGTATGTCCACTGTATCCCGCCGGACATCTTTTACCGTCATTGGTCTCCCTCCCATTTTTTGTTGTATAATTATCTATCTTTAGGTTAATATTTTAACACAATTTTCTTAAGTAATAAATGTTTTTATTTAATATTTATTTTCCTTTGTTATCCTTTGGTTCAAAATATAAATAATAGAGTATAAATTTAGCATCTAATGTTAAAAAAACAAAGCCGTCCCATGGAAATACGGGAGCGGTTTTTTACGTAACGCTCTGCTCCTCTTCTTTCCACGCCGGGAGGCATATCCGTTTCCAGATATACCCTATCGGTTTGAAAGCCCTGGCCAATGCTTTAGGCTCAAAAACTCGAAGAGAATCATTATTATTTGATATTATTATAACAAAACATAAACTGAAAGGCAATAGTAATTGTGTTTTTTTGAATAATAATTAACAATGACTGCTGGACCGGTCCCTTTGTATCGGTGCTACCAGGCCTTTCCAAACAGGCCTGCCGCCCTCTTCCCCATTCCTTTTCTTATTACTATCCACATATTGGCACTGTTTTTTATTATCCTAAACTCCTGAATGCCTGCAGCTTTCATCAGGTCCTTGTAATCCACATTTGTATTATCCACCTTCTTGACCATGTTCTTTCTCCAAAACCTATCCCTTTTTTGCATTTCAATATCTATTTTCCTTTTCAGTTCATCGGTTCCGAAACCTCCGCCCACATAGGCTATCCCGCCGGAAGTTAGTGCCCTGTACATTTCTTTAAATGCCCTTTCCCTGTCCTCCCAGAAGAGCAGCGAGCCCCTGCTTACTATAAGGTCAATGGAGTGGTCTTCAACCGGTATATCATGAGCATCACCAAGCAGCGTCTTAACCCTGCTGTCCAGGCCGCAGTCAGTTACATTCTGCTGCGCTATGGACAGCATTTCTTTAGAGTTATCCATCAGGCATACCCGGAGGCCGGTTATCTTGGCAATCTCTATCCCCAAGTGCCCGGTACCGGCACCCACATCAAGGCATAGCCCGCGGCTTATCCCGGTTCTTTGTTTTATTTGTTTGGCTATTACGGGATAAACGGGAGCAAACACTTCCCTGACGGTCTTCTCGTAGTTTTGAGCATCAATGCTTATGTTTTCTTTTTCCCCGTTCCGGCATATTACCCTTTGAATTCCGTCCAGCACCATCGGGAAAATCCCATCCCGGCTTCCCTTGTTTACAACAAATATACTGACATCATTTCTGCACCGAATACTGTTTAGAAAGGGAGTTTCCTTCTTTTTTAGTACCCCGAGAACCGGCGTGTCAGAATCCAGTATTTCCAATACCTTCTCTTGGAACAGGACGGCATTGTTTTCAAAGAAACCCAGTTCATCCATCACAATCAAATCCGGCCGGGCTTTAACGCAATCGGTCAGCAGTTTTACACCGTATCCGTCAAAGGTGGCAGGTATGGAAACCCAGTGGTTTTCGTTAATACACCTGCCTATAAAACTGTCCCTCGGTTCTTTGCATTCATCCTTTATATCCTGCATATAGAAACCCGCCAGCTTTTTGCCTTCATAGTACCGGGACGTTCTAAACCCGGTTATTTTGCATGGAGATGATAGCTTATGAATTATTCTATTAATAATTGTACTTTTCCCGGTATGCAAATCCCCTGTCAGAAAAAAATTATTGCCCATCCGTTCCCACTCCTATTGCAGTTACTTATTTTCACTGGTCCAAACGGCCGGCCCGTACCATTATTAGCTCCCCGGCAATGCTTATGGCTATCTCAGCGGGGGTCTCTGCCTTTATCGGGATACCTATTGGCGTGAATATCCGTTCAAGGGCCTTCTTCGGTATACCGGCTTCCAGCAGCTTGGCGTTAGTGCTGGCAATTTTTTGCCTACTTCCTATCACGCCTATATAGCGGGCATCGGTGCGTAGCACCTGCTCTTGCACAACAAGGTCGTAGTTATGCCCCCGGGTTGCAACGACAACATAGTCGTTTCCTGTAATGCCAACGCTTTCTGCCACCCTCTCAAAGTCACCCACCAGCACTTCTTCCGCCATGGGGAACAGCTTTTTGTTCGCAAACTCTTCGCGGTCGTCCACAACTGTACATCTAAACCCTATATGGGCCAAAACAGGAACCAGCTCCTGGGCTATATGACCACCGCCGAATATAATCACCTTACCCGCCCGAACAAGGGGCTCGCTGTAGTATTTTCTTCCGCCTGCGTTTATTTGCAGGCTGCGGCTTTTCAACATAGGCTTTAGTTCAGCCTCCGTCAATTCCAGGCCGGCCAGCCCGCTACTCTTGCTGTAAATCCCCATACTCCACGCCGTTTCATCGGTGATATCGGTTATTATCCACGAGTCCTCGTCATTGTCAAGCAGCGTAAGGATACGTTCCACTAGGGACAAAAAACTCCAGTCATCGGCGGATATAAACTGGTAATACACCACCGCATCGCCGCCACAAATCATGCCCAAATCCCCGACCTGCTTTTGTACTAGCTTATACCCCCTTGTATAGGACCTCTTATCTTTAAGTATCTCTCCCGCAAGCTGCACGGCCTGGTACTCTATGGCCCCGCCGCCTATGGTACCGTACAGACGACCTTTTTTATTCACCAGCATTCTTGCTCCGGCCCCACGGGGCGTTGACCCTGAGCTTGCAATGACGGTTGCAAGTACGCTATCATCTCCATCCAGCATACACTGCTTTAGGGCCTTGAAAAGTCCTTTCACTCCGGCATACCTCCTTTTCACTTAGCCTCTTTTTGATAACGATAAAAAAACTTATGGAAGTTAAGCTCACTAAAATAAACCACTTCCTGCTTAAACCGGTGATATGCCTCAAGCAGCTCTTTAGCCTCTTTAGTGAGGTTGGAACCACCCCCGTAAGCACCGCCTGAGCGGCTGTCCAAAAGCGGAAAAGCAAGCTGGCTTTCCGCAACCTTTATAAGTTTCCACCCATGGCTGTAGGAGATACCCATGCTGTAGCAAGCCTGGGTCAGCGAACCGGTTCGGGCAACCTGCTGCAGCAGGGCTGCGGTCTTGTCATCGAAGAAGGTTTCTTTACGGTGCAGGCTGACCTTTACAGAACATTCCACCGGCTTTTTCAATGCCAAGCTCTTTGCATAACTTTGCAGAAGCTGGTAGTCCTCCGGCCTGTCAGCATCAATGGTCAGTCCCATATCCGGGAGTTCTATTACATCCTTTGCACCGGCAAAGGCCCGAATAGCTCCCTTTAGACCTTCCTCGCCTTTATAGGAAACAAGCTGAGGTATTACATTGCTTTTGATAAGGACGGGGTGTCCTTTCTTACCGTTATGCGCAGGAATCAGGATACTGCAGCCGCTGTAGTCCATGTACCCCATCATTGTAAACAGGCTGTTACGGGAAAAGAGGGGCACGTCACCGGGCAAAAAGAACACGCGGTCGGCCTTTCTGTGAATAAGCTTAAGTCCCATGCACGCAGAATGGTACATGTCGGTACTGGCATAGTTTTTGTTATACACGAAAACCACGTTAAGCCCGGATAGGTGTTCGCGTAGTTTTTCGGCATTCTTGCCTATAACAACCACCACCGGCGAAACTCCCGCCGACTTAAGGGCCGATACCGCCGTCTTAATTACAGTTGAACCTGAGAGCTTCAGCATCGGTTTAAAGGACTTCATCCTTGAAGACAATCCGGCTGCCACCACCACCGCTCCGGTTTTCATACCATTACCCCCTTGTTTGCTGCTAACCATTGGTGCGTTCCCACCTTTCAAAGCAAAAACTTATCGTAGACGGTAGGAACAGCAATAATCCGCAACGCCTTCGATTATTAGTTTGAAACTGGAATTGGCAGGCACAACAAAGCTGTCGCCTTCCTTAAAGAGCGTATACTCTTTCTCTCCCCGGCGCATTATCTTCATCTCTCCGCCCAGCACCTCCATTAGTTCCTCGCTGCCTGTATTGAACTCGTATTCCCCCGGCAAAAATATGCCAAGAGTCTTTCTTTCACCGCCCTCAGTGAAGATTGTTCTGCTGGTTACCCTGCCGTCAAAGTAAATGTTTGCCTTCTTGACTATTCTCGCATTTTTAAATTCCATGGTTTTTCCTCCCCGCAAAATATTTAAATAAGTCCAACGCTATCGCCGTTCTATGTAAATACGCCTCTTGGCCGTGCCGGTACAGGGGCTGACCCTGGCGTAACATACCTGTAAACTCACCCCGCGGGCAATACTTTTATTTAAGTATCCCAAAAACCTGTCACGGTCCATATTATGCGTTGTATCCACCGTCAGGCTTAATACGTTTCCCCGGTCTGAAATTATAAGCTTTGCACTATAGTTGCGAACTCCGGGAACCGCAAACACTAGCTCATCCAGCCTGTGAATGCTTAAATGTCCCGCGCCCTCTATAGGTATGGCGTTGGCATACCGGCCCATGACCTCGTCAAGCCGGGGCAGTATACCTCCGCAGGGGCAGGCCCCTTCCAGCATCCGTGCCATGTCGCCGGTACGGTAGCGTATGAGCGGCATAGCCTCCCGGGATAGCGTTGTAATAACCACCTCGCCGTACTGCCCAGGAGCGGCCTGCCTTCCCGACTGCGGGTCCACGACCTCAAACAGCAGGTCGGCATGACGCAGGTGATACCCAAGGCCTGCGCTGCATTGGACACCGCCGCCAAAACCCGTTTCGGTCATCCCGTAATGGGTAAATACGCGGCACCTCCACCGGTCCTCTATACCCTTTATAATGCTCTCCGGCACATAGTCGGCACTTAGCAGCACGCTTTTGGGGCGCAAACCTCCATCGGTCCGGGCCATATACATTACCTCGGCGGGTACCCCCACCAGGCAGTCAAACCCTTTGGCCGCATCAATCGCCCTTTGTACATCCTTCACGTTACCGTGGATATGGGCCTTTACGCCAATCCGTGCCAGTGCTTTTTTAAGCAAATCGCCTATACTGTACTCGGTTGCTCCCGACATCAAAACAAGGGTTTTCTCACCGCTTTGCGTCATTGTAGACATGCCGCAGGCAAAGAAATCCACAGTTTTTTCCATGTCCCGGCCGGTGAAGAAAATCCTTTTTGGCCTTCCCGAGCTGCCGGAGGTAAAAAGCGTAACAATACGGGACACCTCCCGCTGGGGCACGCACAGGAAGCTCTCCGGGTGAAGGGCGACATCCTCCGGCCGGGTGAAGGGAATACTCTGCATATGGTACGGCGTTTCAAGCCCTGAAGTATCAACGTCCCGAAGCCTTTTTGCGTAATAGGCGCAATTATCCCGGGCGTACTCTATGGTTTGTTTTACCCTTTCCATCTGCCACCTGTTAAGGGTTTCCGCCGTAAGCCGTTCCTTTAAACCGGTACGCTCCGCCACCCATGTCTCAACCGGTGAGGTCATCTATATGCACTCCTTTTTAGCTATAATAAGGCAGTAGCCGCACTTAACCGCTCGCATCTTGCAGCAGTCGGTTTTTAGGTTTGCGTACAATGCATCTAAACCGTACTCCAAAACCATCTGCCCCCAGGTTGCCCGCAAAAGCCCTGAATAATCTTCGAATAGTTCAACGGAAAAATGGCTGCTCTCAAGCTCCCTGCACAGGTCTTCCCGGGAGGCTACCCGCCCCAGCAGGCCACAAAGCTGCGCCGGTTCGCCCCGGGCATAGAGGTCCGAGATTATTAAGTATCCGCCAGGCTTCAGGATACGGTAGGCTTCATGCAATACCGCGTCAGGGTTTTTCATTTTGGACAGGCTGCACTCAAAAAGCATCCCGTCCATCTCCCGGTCGCCAAAGGGCATGTGCACGGCATCGCCAAACCGCAGCCGGTCGGACTGCGGGTAAGCCCTTGCCTTGGCCAGTGCCAAAACCTCTTTATCCTTTTCGATGCCGTAAACATCCAGGCCGTATTCGTCCGTCCCACGCCTCACGGTGGCACCCAGCCCGCAGCCCACATCCAGCAGCTTCGCACCTTTTTTAAAACTGCAAAACTCCAGGGCCCTGTCGGTTATGGTAAACCCTCCCGGGCGACAAACCCCGGTGTTGCAGACATCCGCCTTGTTCATGACCATTGCTTTTGCCACCTCGAAAGGTAATAAGAGCAAAAGGGCACAAACCTATCCCTATCGAATACATGGAGGCTGCACCAACGCAAACGCTCTAGGTCAATGTTGCCGGCATCCTGGAACGCCATAGCCGTCACGGTAAAGCCATGGGTCTTTACCCGCCGCAGGAAGTACTCCATGCTGTTTATGTCCGACTCTTTACCGCAGCAGCATGACGGATTACCCTTACCCTGCGGCTGCCGCTGCCAGCGGCGGGATATAAAGGCCCGGTTTTTATCGGCAGTAGTAGGGCTGCAGCATCCTTCCCCGGCCCGTTCCCGGTGCAGCAAGGGTACAATATTATCCGGCATCACAACAAAATTACCGTGGAAACCGCACAGGGGATGGTTGCATCGGGATGGAATTATGTTTTTCAGCTTAATGAGCCCCCCGGCCTGCTCCTCGATACTAACAAGAAGCTCATCCAGCGTAAACCGCATATAATCTGCGGGCAGCTCTGGTATACGGCCAAGAAAGCTTACCGGCTGGAAATGCACGCCTCTCACCATTGGTGACCGGGCTATGGCAAATTTTAGTATATCCCCTATGTTGTGGGTGTTAACCCCGGGAACCAGCGTTGGTACAAGGGTTACGCCTATATTGTAATGCGCACAGTTTTCAATGGCCTGTTGCTTTATTTCAAGCAGCCTCCTACCCCGCAGTTTTTGGTATATGGCATCCCTGGTGCCGTCAAATTGCATGAATACAAAGGATAACCCCGCCCGGGCCAGCTTCTCCAGGTATTCCTCATCCTCCGCCAGGCGTATACCGTTGCTGTTAAGCTGCACGTACCTGCACCCGGCTTCCTTTGCTGCGGCAACTATCTGTGGCAGGTCGTCCCGCACCGTGGGCTCACCGCCGCTAAGCTGCACCAGGGTTTTGCCCGGTTTGGCCAATTTGTTTAACCAAAGGCGGATTTGCTCCAACGTCGGGTCGGGGCTGTCCCCATTATCCGCGAAACAAAAACGGCAGTTAAGGTTGCAGCGGTCGGTCACCTCCAGCAGCGTGCAACAGGTGTCCTGGGCATGGTACGAGCAAAGGCCGCAGTCATTGGGACAATTAGGGTTCCCTTCATCAGCCGTTTCTCCTGAGTTCTTGGTCCAGTCATCCATATCCATATACCCGCGCCAAATAACGGTGCAAAACTCTCCATGCTCGGGGCATTCCTTCTGCATGTAAACGCTGCCATTTATTCGCACATAACGGGCGGTTAGCCTCCTAAGGCACTTGGGACATACACTGTAAGTCTTTCGGATAATTTCCCTCTCTACCATTTACTTGTCCTCCAGTTGCATTTCCACTTCCGCAATCCGGCCCTTTGCCAGGCCCTCGGAGATATAAACCTCGCCGCATTCCGGGCACCTAAGAACATCGGCATGAAAGCTGTGACCCAGGTACTCGAAATAGGTCTTTTGAGCTTTAAGGTCTACGTTGCACCTGTAACAGGTAAGCGTCCTTTTTTCTTCCATGCCTCTAATCCTCCTCAATTTTCATCCGGTGACCGTAGGCGTTTAGCAGTTCAAACCCGTCATCCTTCTTGCGGTATTCCGCCCAGTAGGTCATATTCCCGATCATCAGGTGCCCGGTATAGGAGTTGGTGCCTTTGTCCACGACCTTCCTGCCGCTCGCTTCGCAGTGTTCCACCACTTTTTCAATATCGGTTTCCAGCAACATTTCATCGCTGAGCTTTTGCCTAAGCTCCGGGGAAATGTATAGTTTTACCTTGTTTTCCATTTGCTCTTCCTCCGACTTCTCATTCCAGTATTCCTTAAGCAGCCTGCGTTTAAGCTGTGCTCTGTTGTATCTTCGTTCCGTCAGGGTGGGGGGCTTTCGCTCGGCGTCATTTATGCCAAGTACCACATCCAGTATGTGATAACACTTCTTTCCCGCCGATGCAAATATGTCCCGGCAGTTGGCACAATAGGCTATATAGGGATGGTCGTTTTGTGCAATTCTTACCTTGACCACTTCACGGGCGAAGGAGGGGTTGGCGGCCGACACCTGCCCGCCCCAGCTGCAACACCGGGCATATTTCCCCTCATAGGGTAGCCGTTGTAGGCTAAAGCCTGCCCTACCGGCGATGTCCCGTACCACCTGGTGGAGCTTCGGCTCGTTTCTGCTGGTACAGGGGTCAAAAACCGAAACGGTTTCACCGTATGCCGCCCCGGCCGGGGTAATCCCCAGTTCCGATACCAGGTTGTAAAGGAAAACGCCCCGCACCTCGGGTAAGTATTTCCCGAACATTTCATAGCAGGTGGAACAGGCGAAGACCGCGATTGGCTTCCCGAGGGAAACCCAGTCCCTTCGCAGCCTTTCTATTACCTCATTGTGAATGGGCCCTTCCCCCGCCCATTCGGCAGGAGCACCGCAACAGCCAAGCATCATGGCGGTATCAGGATAGTGTGTTTTTAGCAGCCGATAGCTTTCGATGACATACCGCGGGTCGGAGGCACCCAGTTGGCAGCCCGGGAAAAATACGTACCTGCTTTCGGTGTACCCCCCCGGCAGCCTGCAAAGTGCCGCCCTATAGCTGTTTGTAAACTCCATGTCCCTAAGCCAGAAGTCATGGAAGGCCCAGGGCATGGCACCCTTTTGGCGCATGGCGCGGTGGCTTTGAAGCAGCAAGTCGCCGGTGTCGATACCCTGGGGACAAACCTCTTTACACAGGCCACACTGGTTACAGGTGGATATTAGGCGCGTTGCCACGGTACCGTCCCCGTCCAGCGTACCGGGATGAACGGTAATCTCAACCTCTTCCCCTATACGCTTGGGAAACTTGCCGTAGTAGCGCATCAAATCACAGTGACGGATGCAGGCGTCACAGGCGCATAAAAGGCAGCGCTTGGCTTCGTTCACCGCGTGGTCCTGCGTAAAGGGTTCTCCCTCATCGGGCAGCACCTGCTCCACGGGAGTAATAAAATCGGGTTTAAGCTTTATTTTGGTTCCTCTCTGCTCCAGGGGCTGGTTCATGCCACCGGTCTTTATATACCGTTCTATGGCCCTTGTCACATTAAGGCCGTCGGCTATGGCCTCTATTATGTTCCTGCCGCACAGCTCTCCGCCAAGGAAAACGCCGGGCCTTGTACTGGCAAAGGCACCGCTTTGGTCCCTTTTCAGGCCGAAATCGTCGCCCCCTTTGCCGGTGGCGACGTACACGGCATGAAAGTCCAGCTCGTCAAGGCTTTTGACTTCGGTATTAAGAAGCAGCGTATACTCTTCATACATGAACTGCCGCTCAATTTCAGCCAGGAAAAGCTCCGGGGGCAGTAAGTCCCACAAATGCCCGCCTATCCTGTCCGACTTTTCGAAGACAGTGACGTCATACTTTTTGGATGCAAGGCGTAGGGCACAGCCAAGCCCGCTAATGCCTGCCCCTATTACCGCTATCCTCTTGTTTTTAGGAGGCAGGTTGTAACTGTTTGGGTTAAGATTACGGGCATAATCTATGGCCGACTTTTCAAGAAGTCTCATGTCAACGGCCTGGTCCTTAAAACGCCTGGGACACACGTCTTTACAGGGCTGGTGGCAAATCTGCACTACTATGCCGGGAAACCCGACCGCGTTCAGGTAGGTCCTGTAAGCAGCATTAAAAGCACGTCGCTGTAACTTGGGGATAAAGTCCCGGATGTCCAGCCCGAAGGGACAGGCAGCGGTGCAAAAAGCCGGTTCGTTCTGTAAACAGGTTTTTATTTTCTCTTTAAACTTTTCCATTACTAGAAGAATCTCTCGCCGGCCCCGTCACCCAGCGGTATAAAGAAATCGTCCCCTCCGAACTTAACGGGATTGGCCTTCATATCTTCAAGCTCCTCGTAAAGGTCGGAACCCAGGAAGTATTTCTTCGGCGGCTCTATTTTTCCGCCGGCATCTATTATATCCAGCCCCGCCTTTACCTTTTCCGGCGTGGCGGGCATCTCGTAGATTCGCACACCGCAGGCGTTGTATATGGCGTTTAATACCGCCATATGCCCGGAGGACTGGAAAGCCTCGGAAGCACCCGATGAACCAAAGGGACCCTCCTCGTCCGGCCGCTCGTAATGGATGACGTTTATTTCGTCCGGTATGTCGTTAATATAAGGCACCCCGGCACCGTACATGTTTGCATGCTTTTCCACATCATCATAGTTTTCTCTAAGGGCAAAACCTATGCTGTGGGCTATACCGCTGTAGGCCTGCCCGTTAACGGCATCTATATTGCCCACCCTGCCCACATCGTCTACGCAGGTAAAACGAAGGACCTTCGTTTTACCGGTGGCGGTGTCCACCTCCACCTCGGCAAGGTTCAGGCAGTACGTGAACGCAGGCGTAGGGTCGCCTATACCGGTATTGGGGTCAAGCCGGCACAGCCCGGGTACCGTCGTGGTTTCATAGGTGCCGTAGTACTTGGTCTCTATACCCTCGGCAACCATCTCCTCGTAGGTACGGTAGCTACCGTCGGGTTTGCGCATGGCGTTCATTAGCTTTTCAGCGGCAATTATCGTGGCATTACCACTCATGAAATGGGTACGGCTGGCACCCGACATTCCGCTGTCCGGGCAAATCTTGGTATCGTTTTGTACCAGTCTCACCTTGTCCGGGGTTATACCAAGGGGCTTTAAGGCTTCCAGCGTCAGCATCAGGGAACCCACGTCGCCTCCCTGGCCCATGTTCTGGTAGGTGTCGTACTTGATTATCATGTCGTCCGGCCCCAGTTCAAGGGCTACCGTCGCCTTGTCGGTTCCGCCCTCGGTTACGTTAAAGCCTCCCCAGGAGATGCCAACGCCCCGGCGTTTCTCGGGGGTATCGGCGGCCTTGGCCTCCGCAACCGCCTTTTCATAAATGGGCCGCATTATTTTCATCATTTCCTCCATCGGGTACTGGCGGAAGGGATAGCTGTTTATGTTGGTGTCCCCCTCCCGCGCTATGTTTATCCAGCGGAACTCAAAGGGGTCAATTCCCGCCTTCTCGGCCAGCATATCCATAAGTGCCTCGGACAGCGTATAAGCCTGGGGCGAACCATAGCTGCGGTAAGCGGTACCAAAGTTGTGGTTTGTGTTGGCTACACGGGCAAGGCCGGCCACATTGGGCACGTTATAGGGGAAGAATGCAAACCGGACCAGTTTTGTCATTTTATCGTCCCCGCCCCACGAATAGGCACCATGGTCCATACCAAACTCGAACTCGGCGGCGGTTATCTTCCCGTTCTCGTCACAGGCCACCCGGCCGTTGGAATGACAGGGACTGCGTTTTCCAGAGAAATGCTGGTGCTCCTCATAACTCATGGACAGGGCCACCGGCTTTTTGGTAACTACCGCGGCGGCACCGGCAAGGCAAAGGTCTCCGGCATTGGTGGACCAGCCGAAACTTGCCCCGGTAGTGTTCATTACTATACGCAGTTTATCCTTGGGTACACCAAGGGAATCGCCTATGCGTCCCTTTGATGAGTAAACGCCCTGGGACTTACACAGGAAGGTTAGGTTGTCATCCTCGTCAAAAAAGGCTTGAACGGTGGTACCCTCAACCGACAAGTGGGGCTGGCGGCTTGAATAAAAGCTGCCGGATACGCTGTAGGCAGAATTGTCAATCACTTCCTGGACCTTGGAGGGCTCCTCCAGGCCCACGCCCTTAAGTACCGGCTGCTTGGAGAATATATTGGGCGTGTCCTCATGGATACGCATGGCATCCGGCATAACGGCGTCCAGGTAACTTAAGTATTCCGGAAGCTTTTCAATCTCCACCTTCACCTTTGCCGCGGCCTCCCGGGCATGGTTCTTTGTGTCTGCAACAACCAGGGCCACCACGTCGCCGTAGCGGTATATCTTGTCCTCCGCCAATACTCGCCTGCTGGGAACCATGACCGTTGTGCGCTCGTGGAACTGGCCCTCCGCCATTACGTTCGTTCCCCCGGCTTCTTTTAATTCCTTGTATGTAATGACCTTCACAACCCCCGGCATATTTTCCGCTTCGGAGGTGTCTATCTTAAGTATTTTTGCATGATGGGCAATCTTTGGCTGAACTACCGCCACATGCAACGTATCCTTGGGCATCTTAAGTGCCTGGTCCTCTCCATAATCGGCAAGGCCGCAGACCTTTGCTACGGCCGTCGGCCGTACCAGGGGCTTGCCGTAATACTCCTTGTCTTCAGGAAGCTTAAAAGTAATATCTTCAATGGTGGCTTCCCCGCGGATAACCTTCGCCGCGTCCATAACCGCATCCACTATTTGCTTGTACCCAGTGCAGCGGCAAACGTTGCGGTGTTTCTGGAACCAATCCCTTACCTCCTGACGGGTGGGGTTATTGTTTTCCTTAAGAAGGGCGTATGCCGAAACGATGAAGCCCGGCGTACAAAAACCGCACTGAACCGCGCCGTTGTTCATAAAGGCTACCTGTAGCGGGTGCAGGTTATTAGGCGTACCTATGCCCTCGATGGTGATAACCTTGCTATACTCCTTGACCGAGCCAATCTTTCTCGTGCAGGAGCGGATAACCTTCCCGTCAAGTATTACCGAGCATGCCCCGCACACCCCCGTACCGCAGCCCACCTTAACACCCGTCAGCCCAAGGCGGCGCAGTACTTCGGCCAGCGTATCCTTTTCCGGGTCACAGGCAAACATACGGTTTACGCCGTTTATGTTAAGCCACATTTTTTTAAGTTTCATTTTCATACCTCCAATCTTAATAACTTAGTCAAACCCAAGTCCGTAATCGGCCAGAATGGATTTTGCCTGCAGAAACGTTGCCTCTATAAGTGCAGGACACCTTACCGTTTGGTTTGCCACATCACCCCCGATTATCTCTTTGCAGCTAATGCCCCCGTACTTCTTGCCGTAAGTTGCCTTAAACCATTCCACTAGTTCCGGAATTAGCTCGGTATTTGCATTCCCGGGGTCAATTATGTTCAGCATACAGGCCGCCCCGGTCAAAGCACCGCAGGTCAACCCGCTTTGGACCCCCCGGCAAAGCGCGCTTGCTACCTCAACAAGCTGCTTGTTTTCCTGGCCCCTAGTCTCCAGGCCCAGTTGTACTAATGCGCTGGCACAGCATTTGCCTTCCCGTAATATTTGATGCAGCCTTACAACATCACCCCGTATATGACAGCCCCCCTTTTTTTAAATATTTTACTTTCCGAGAAAACAAAAATACCGGCAACAAATCCTGTTCCCGGCATAAGAATAGCTACGGACAAATTAAGCTAAACAAAAAGTTTAGCCCCATGTGAAAAATTACTGCATCCATCCAAACTACTTCTTTCCACACCGGGAGGCATAACCGTTTCCAGTTATACCCTATCGGTCTGAATTCATAGTCTCCCTTAGAATTACAGACTCGAAGCATTTATGGCAGTTTTTATTCAGTTTTAGTATATTATTAGAATTTTCTGCTTACATTTTAATATATCTAAAAAGAATAATCAACAGCTATTTCAAATTATTTTGCGATTACCCTATAATTAAGGCATTGACATAATGTTTGATATCCCTTCCTTAAGGTACCCGTTCAGCCAGCCGGCTACCTCGGGAGTATTGAGGGGAAGCCCCTTAAGGATTTTTTTTAGTTCCCTGGTATCCATGGTAAAGACTTGTCCGTTATAGGAATGGCTATACACGAAATCTATTGAAGGGTTAAGTATCACAAGGCTGAAAACCGTCTCCGGCATATCACCTATAGGAGGACGGTCTATATTATCATACTGGAAGCTGGCATCTATCTCGGTACCCTTTCCCGGCTCCGATTTAATAGAAAAATAGCCACCGCATCTTTCGCAGGAAGCCTTTAGAAGGGGAAGGCCCAGCCCCACCTTTCTTGTTTTTCTTGAAGTATAAAAAGGGTCCGCCGCCTTTTTGGCGGTTTCCCTGTCCATACCCCTGCCATCATCTTTAATCCGTACCCGCAAAACATTATTCACAGTATCCTCTTCCACCGATATTTCAACCAGGGCTGCCTCCGCCTCCAGCGAATTATTGACGATGTCAAGGACATGCAGTGAAATATCCCTCATAACAATACTCCTTTCGGAAGCAAGGGGACGGTTCTTTTATAGCTGCGCCAGTATTCCCGAGACGCTTACCTCCTTAACTTCCACAAAAAACTCCCGCTCAAGTATATCCCCAAGCCGGTGGGCGTCGGAAGAATGTATTATCCTGTACCCCTTCAACTGGCTGTATTGGCGCAAAAGCCCGGCTACACTTCCCCGTTTGCTTACCTCCACGCTCTTAATATCAAGCCCCGGCGGAATAAACCCAAGGTTTGATATGATGCTGTACGTCTTCCTGTCGATGTGGGCGGGCACCACCCTACCTCCCAGGGAGGTGGCCATATTGACTATTTGCTCAACCGAAAGCTCCACCGAGCCGATAAGCAGCCGGTCGTTAAATCCCTTCACCCTGTCCTTTTCGTCCATTATTACCTGCTGGCCGAAAAAGTCCGGCCTGTTTTTACCCTTAAGATGTTCATAAATCCCTTCCTGAAAGGCCAGTACCCGGTCCGGGCTGGCGAAATAACATAGCAGGTGCACCTCTTCCCGGGACTGTACTTCCATGCCGGGCAGCACTATTATCCCCTTTTCTATGCCCAACTTCATAACGGCCTCCACATTTTCCGCCGAATTGTGATCGGTTACCGCTATGGCGTCCAGGTCCTTAAGGCAGGCCATGTTTACTATGTTATTGGGCGTCATGTCGCTGTCGCCGCAGGGGGAAAGGGCTGAATGAATGTGTAAATCCACCGCTATCCTCATGGCGGGCTAGACCCCCAGGTCGTGCAGCTTGCAGCACAGGGTGTAGGTATCATCCCCTGTAGTCAGTATCGGTATACCCTCCCCATTAGCCTTGTCCAAGGTATCCCCGTCCACTTCCACGCCGGCTGCAACTATTATACATGCCATCTCAATTAGGCTGGCAACGGCAACAATGTTTGCGTGGGCCTGGATGGTAACCCATACGTTCCCTTTGGAGGCGTTTGCCATGACAAAGCTCAACAGGTCGCCTGCATAGGCACCGTTAACCGCCCTGTCCATGCCTTTTTGTCCCGCCACCGGGTTTAGTCCCAAGTTCCGGCAAAGCTCGTTTACATTCATCCTATTCTACCCCCTGTTAATTTCGTTCATTTTTTCCCTCAGCCTGAATATACAGTCCACTTCCCTTGCCCTGCCGTTTACAATATCCTCCGCTAGGGCTCTGCAGGTGGGCGCGCCGCAGGAGCCGCAATCAATACCGGGCAGTTTTTCCAGTATCTCCTCAACCTTCTCCATCTTTTGGATGGCTTTGCCTATATTCGGGTCCAGGCTTACCATTTTTTTGGGCTTTATTTCCTCGGTCCAGGTGAACAGCCCGGTATCAAGAAGCTCCTTCACCTTTTCCTTGCCTATTAGCTTGGGGGAAGGAGTAATATCCGCCAGATGCTTTATCCTGGTCTTTGCGACAAAGGCGTTTTCCACAAGAAGTGGCCCTCCAACACATCCGCCGGTGCAGGCATAGGCCTCAATGAAGTCCAATTTTTTTAGCTTGCCCAGTTCAACCTCCTCAAAAATATTTATGACATTTTCAATGCCGTCAACCGCAAGATAGTTTTTAGAGCCTATTGAATGACTCTGCCCCCCTATAGTGCCCCATTTAAGCCCCCTGCCGGAAAACTCATAGCCCTCAACCTTCTCCAGACTTTGTAATTCTCTTAAGTTTTTTGACAGGCTTCCGAATATTTTTCTTATGGATATTAGCCCATCAGTGTATACAAAGCTTATCCCTACCGGTACCTGTACGCTGGTTACTCTTGCAGGACACGGCGTAAGATAAAATACCCCGATGTCTCCCATTCTAAAATTTTTTTTGTTTGCTATATCGGTTTTTTTAAGCCTTGCGGCGATCTCCATGGGAGAAACCAAGGGTATTACATTTTCCAAAAGGTCAGGATACCTGAGCTGTATCAGACGTATTATAACCGGACAATCGCTGTATATCGCCGGTCTTGTTATCTTCTTCTCCTCCAAATAGTGCTTTTTTATAATTGCAGAAGCAATATCGCAATAGGGTGAAATATCATAGGCTTCATCAAAGCCCAGCATCTCAACCGCCTTTAGTACTTTCCCCAACCCCGTGCCAGTATCAAACTGGCCATGACCTACTGGCGGCACAAGGGCTATCCTATATTTATATTTTTTGATGTCCTCCAAATCGTCGGTCACGGCTTTTTGTGCATGATAGGGACATACCCGGATGCACTCGCCACAGTCTATACACTTCTCACCGGAGATGCTCGCTTTTCTACCCCTCACCCTTATCGCCTCGGTAGGACATCTCTTTATACAGTGAGTGCATCCTTTGCAGCTATCCTCGGATAATACTACCGAATGAAAATAATTGTCCATTTGACCACCCTCTTAATCATGAATGTATATAGTGCTGGTTACAGTGGTGCCTTTACCTTTTTGGGATTCTATCTGAAACTCATCGCTGCACCGTTTCATATTGGGCAGCCCCATCCCTGCGCCAAAGCCCATTTCCCTTACATGGTCAGAAGCCGTTGAATATCCTTTTTCCATTGCCCTGTCGATATCCGGGATTCCCGGGCCATAGTCCCTGGCTATTATTTCAATCTTAGCTTTGTCAATACTTACAATGATTTCTCCTCCGTTGGAGTGGATAGTTATATTTATTTCCGCTTCATAGGTAACTATCGCTACACGCCTTGTTATATCCGAAGGTATCCCCAGTTTTTTCAGTACCTTTTTGGTGTTGCTGGACGCGTCTCCAGCCTTAGCAAAGTCCTCTGGATTTACTCTGTAGCTTAGTATTACCATGTCCCTTGAACTCATGTTACAACTCCCAACTCATCAATTCCCTTAAGCCCCGCATTGTAAAGAATTCCACTGGTAGTATACAGGGTATAGGGCGTACACATGATTGTCATACCGTTCTCCTCCGCCAATTCCAAAGAAGCGGTGTCAGGCCTTTTGCCCCTCACATAAATAATAGCTGCAATATCCATCATTTCTGCGGTCCTTATAACCTGTGGATTGGTCAATCCGGTAAGCAGTACAGTTCTCTCGTTAACGAAGGCCAATACATCGCTCATAAGGTCCGCTCCAAAGGCGAAGTCCACTTCCCGGTCCATTCTGGACATCCCGGCTATTACCTCCGCATCAAGGATATCCCTTATTTCATAAAGATACATATTAACCTCCCTCTTCTATTTGAAGTTTTTGCCGCTTTACCTATATAACTGTACTTAATCTTTCTAACAGTCCTACATAACAGTTGATAAGCTCCATGGAAATCTGGCCCGGTATGGCGTGCTGATGATTATACTCGGAATAGCTGCCCAGCATTGCAGTATACAAATCAGTCACATGGTCCCTATATTCCTCCAGGGCAGCAGGCCATTGGGTACGTGAAATCTGGGCTTCAAACTGCGCAATCCTATCTTTTTGCTCCTTGACAATGCCTTCTATGTTGCCGCCCGCCGCATCCGTAGCCGTTATTTTTATAAGCATATCCCTGCATTCCCCCAACTGTTCCTTTAGCAAACCCGCCGCCGGAGAGGAGGAACCGGGGAAATCAATTTCAACAGATGGAAAACTTGCTTGGGATATATGGGCATCACTGTATTGGGCCCTCACTTTACCAAGGGCGGCTTCCGCCTCTTCCCTTGAGAAGAAATAATGGGTGTAAACCTTTATCATGCCCTCGGTATCCACAGACGCCGCCAGGCCTTTATCATTTAACTCCTCCGCCAGTCTCAGCGCGTTTTCCTCATTTGAAAAAGCCCCCACCTGGATACGGTAAAGCTGAAAACCCTCCACATCAAACATCGGCCGGTACGCATTTATTGCCCCGTCCACTTGCCGGTCTGTTTGTTCCGGCTCGGCCTCCCCGGGTCCGGGTATGGTCCCCGGCGCCTGCTTATCCCCAGGGGTCTTATCCCCGGATGCGGGTTCGGCCGGTTCACCTTGGCTCTCGGTCAGGTATGGTATAAGAACTGCTTTGGATATCCCGTAGCCAAGGGCTATCCCCAGAAGAGGGATAACTACGAACAACAGGAGAATTGCTTTGCCTTTGGCGGTTTTGCCTGCCGTATCCTTTCTCTTTTTTCTCATGTATATCACCGCTTTTTCGTGATTTCCTGTCATTATTATATCATATGAAGCTGCTGTTACCTACAAGCAAATATTCAAAACGACCCACCTAAAGAGCAAAGGCACCGGTTTATTCCCGGTGCCTTTGCTATGTCTCAATTATCGGCCACTTATCGGATAGCGATTACTCAACCTACCACTTGGATCCGCCTGCAAAGAATATTATAATTATTATCAACAGTAAAAATGTTACGCCAAATCCGCCGCCGCCAAAAAATCCTTTGTCTTCCACTACCTTTCACCTCCATGTATCTCACTGCAATATATGTTATGATTTAAGCTGGTTTTTTGTGAATAGCAATATGCGGCACGGCAAAAAACCGGGAGATATAAATCTCCCGGGCTGGTTGAAAACAAATTATCAAGGCTTCACGGATGCGCGCTTAAAGTAATAATAAAGTTGCATAAGGTGTGTCATCCTGAAGGAGGAACGACTTAAAGATCTTTATTTACCTTTCGCAAGATCCTTCGCTTACGCTCAGTATGACAGTTGTGTAAAATCTTTATAAAGTTATATGTAGTATCTGTGGCCTATTTGTCGCTAAATCCTAACCTTTTCAAGTATCTGTCTTTCCCTCGCGGCTGCCCTATCCCTTAGTTCCCAGATATGGCTCTGTATTTTCTCCCTGTAGTCGGCATCCCTTATGGATGCCAGGTTTATCTCTACATTATACAGGGCGGACAGTATCGCTGTCCTTGCCATCATCGCCGCAACGGCTCCATCGGTTACCGCCTGGCTGTTGCCCTTCTCCACGGCCTTCTCAGCAATATCCATGGCCTCAAGAGCTTTTTGGGCAACCAATAGCGGCACCTCCGCCGCCCCTTTAAGGCCTTTCTGTATGGCAGCACTGCGAAGTTTTTTTTCTTCATCGCTGCCCTTGGGCATCCGGTAGGCCTCCATAACGCTTTTAAAGGCATGGGCATCGGCATCCATTTGTTCGGTAAAAAAAACGATAAACCCCTTTGCGGTGTCCATAAGCTGCTTCATTTCGCCGCTTACTCCGGCATATTTTTCGTTGTTCACCGTAAGAGCTGCCACCATGGATGTAAGGGCACACGCAACAGCTCCGCAAAGAGCAGCAACGCTACCTCCCCCAGGTGTGGGTTCGCTTGAAGCTGTTTTAGCCAGAAAATCTGTAATTTTCATATCTGCCAGCACTATTTTTTCCCTCCCATTCTCTTATCAACTCGTTCACTCTTAATAGGTCCTGCTGCAGGTGAACTTCTCCCTGGCGCCTACTTTTGGCCGGACGGTCAAAGACCGCCCCTTCTACGTACTACCAGCTACCAACTGATTCTAGTCTCCCCACAGCAGTCTGTTCTCTAAAATCTGCCCCTCCGAAAAGTCCTCCAACCCCAGGTAATAAGCGGCAACATCTGTTAGCGCCTGCATGGGCAGAATACCCACAAGCTCGCTCCCTGCCACCTTTACTCCGTACCTCTTTGCCTCCATCTTTATCATCTCAAAGGACTGGTACAGAGAGGTCCTGGTATAATCGGTCATATTCATGGATACCTGGACCATGTGCCTTTCCTTCAGGTCAACGCCTATGGCCTTGCAGTACCTAAGACCGCCTCCCGAGTTGCGAACTCTTCCCGCTATGGCCTTTGCTATATCAAGGTTTTCGGTGGCAAGGTTAACGTTGAAGGCAACCAGCGGCATACGGGCACCTATTGCCGTAACGCCGGCGGTCCTGTGTACCTCCCACGGACCGTAGTCCGGTTTCCATTCCGGTAGGTTAATCTTTTCAAAGAAACCTTCAAACTGTCCCTTTCTTATATTCGCCAGGTTCTGCCTCTCCGGGGACGTGGCGGATTCTTCGTACATGTATACCGGCAGGTCAAACCTGACCGCCGCTTCGCTGGCAACCTGTTCCGCCAGATACTTTGCCTCCTCAATACTCACATTTCTAACCGGGATAAAGGGGATTACATCAACGGCACCCATCCTGGGATGCTCGCCCCTGTGCCTATTTAAGTCTATCTCCCGCACCGCCACTTCCATGGCTTCCAGCAGGGAAGATTTAAGTCCCTCTGGCTCGCCTATCAGCGTAACCACCAAACGGTTATGGTCCTTGTCCGCCGAATAGTCAAGCATCTTCACCCCTTCTGTCCTACGGAAGGGTTCCACAATACTTTCTATTACTCCCCTGTCCTTTCCCTCGCTGAAGTTTGGCACGCACTCCAGAATTTTACTCCCCACAGGCTACACCTCCTTTATGCCTTAAACTCTTTTTCTACCAGACTCTCAATCAGGTGTTCGTCGGGTATGAATGGTATCGTGATATGGTCGGTACCTTTTCTTTGTTGATTGTACTCGATACAGGTCTTGATTGAATTTTCGTTCCTCGCCCAGGCTCGCCTTGCGACACCGCCCATTACATCCCAGGGCATGGCGCTTTTTATTATTTCGTCCACCCTTTCACTCCCGTCCAGCACCAGCCCGAAACCACCGTTTATCGCCTTGCCTATGCCCACTCCGCCACCGTTGTGCAGCGCAATAAGGGACATGCCCCGGGCAGCGTTTCCAGCAAAGCACTGGGTCGCCATATCCGCCATTATGTTGCTGCCGTCCTTTATATTCGAAGTCTCCCGAAAAGGGGAGTCGGTACCGCCGGTATCGTGATGGTCCCTGCCCAGCATCACCGGTCCTATCTCACCGTTCCTTACCATCTCGTTAAACTTAAGTGCAATATTGGTCCTTCCCATTGCGTCCTGGTAAAGAATCCTTGCCTTTGTGCCCACTACAAGCCTGTTCTTCTGTGCATCCTTTATCCACACGTAATTGTCCCTGTCCTGGAACCGCCTGTCCGGGTCTATGCATTCCATGGCAGCCATATCAGTCTTCTTAAGGTCCTCTTCACTTCCGCTTAAGCACACCCATCGGAAGGGACCGTAGCCGTAGTCGAAAAGCACCGGGCCCATTATGTCCTCTACGTAGGAGGGGAATATAAACCCGTCGTTGGGGTTTTGACCGTTTTTGCATATTTCGGTGACGCCCGCATCGTATATAGCCTTCATGAAGCTGTTGCCGTAATCAAAGAAGTATACGCCCCGTTCCACCAGGGTTTTTATAAGCCGGTAATGTTTCCGAAGGGATTGGTCTACCATTTCCTTAAACTTTGCCTTGTCAGAGGCCAGCAGCTTTGTCCTCTCATCAAAGATAAGTCCCTGGGGGCAGTAGCCCCCATCGTAGGCGGCGTGGCATGAAGTCTGGTCGGATAAAAGGTCTATGTGTATATTCTTCTCCACAGCGTACTCTAGCAAATCAATAATATTGCCATGGAAGGCTATCGCAATGGCCTCTTTTTCTGCCTGGTGTTCCCCGGCAAGGCGGAAGGCCTCCTCCGGGCTGTCCGTTACCTTGTCCACCCAGCCCTGATCGTATCTTGTCTTTATCCTAGAGGCATCCACCTCGGCAATAACCCCCACACCGCCTGCGATCCTCACCGCTTTGCCCTGGGCTCCGCTCATGCCTCCCAGTCCCGACGTGACATATAAACGGCCTGAAAGGTCACTGTCGGCTGGAATGCCCAACTTATCCCTGCCGGCGTTCAGTATAGTGGAATAGGTACCATGCACTATCCCCTGGGGACCAATGTACATCCACCCACCGGCGGTCATCTGACCGTAATTTGCCACCCCCAGCGCCATTGCCCTGTTCCAGTTGTCCTGGTCGTCAAACATTCCCACCATCAGCGCGTTGGTGATTATCACCCTTGGTGCCTGCGGGGACGACTTGAAAAGCCCCAATGGATGTCCCGACAGAATTACCAGCGTCTGCTCCCGGGTCAATATCTCCAAGTACCTCTTTATCAGGTTGTACTGCATCCAGTTCTGGCATACCTGGCCGGTCTCGCCGTATGTAACCAGCTCATAGGGGTACAGGGCCACATCAAAGTCCAGATTGTTGTCTATCATAACCTGGAAGGCCTTTCCTTCTATGCACCGGCCCTTGTACCCGTCTACGGGTCTGCCCTTTATCGCCCCTTTAGGCCTAAAGCGGTAACCGTATATCCTGCCTCTTGTTAGAAGTTCGTTCAAAAACTCCGATGCCAATCTTTCATGCCATTTCTCTGGAATGTACCGGAGGGCGTTTTTCAGCGCCAGCTTTGTCTCCTCCTTGTTCAGCGTAAAGTCCCTTTTGGGCGCCCTTCTTATACCCTTTTCAAACTCTGGCATTTCCGGCAGTTCATTAAAAATATCTTCAAGCTTTACCGTCATGGACCTGGCAATTTCACTATTGGCAGTCATTTACCATAACCTCCTTAAGCCAAATATTTCTAGCTTTTAGTTCTATTATATCCAAATTCGGAGGTTAAATAAACCATCTTTATCATTATTCAAAGGCGGGCAGCACTGCGCCTTTGTACTCGTCCCTTATAAACTGCGCGACTTGGTCGGATGTAAGCACTTCGGCCAGTTTAATCAAAGCTTGTGTTTCCTCATCCTCTGAACGAATTGCCAGTACGTTAACATAGGGAGAATCGCCGTCCTCTATAAACAATGCGTCCTTATCGGGTACAAGTCCCGCTTCCAATGCAAAGTTTGTATTTATAACCGCCAGGTCCGCGTCTTGAAGTACCCTCGGCAACATAGCCGCTTCCAGCTCAGTTATTTCAACGTCCTTATAGTTCTCCTGGATATCCTTTACCGTAGCGTCT
Organism: Clostridiales bacterium; assembly: GCA_012523075.1. Lineage (GTDB taxonomy): Bacteria > Bacillota > Clostridia > Ch29 > Ch29 > JAAYEV01. Next base: position 23,589 of record JAAYJF010000025.1, read on the forward strand.
ATACCAACACCGGGTTCAAGTTTAATAATACCCGCCTTCTCCAAAAGCAGCAATGCCCGTCCTCCGTTGGTAACATCGTTGGGTATGGCCACCAAGGCTCCCGATTCCAGCTGTTCTATGTTTCCAATCTTCTGTGAATAAGCACCCATAGGCTCAATATGAACCTTTGCGTTGTAGGTAAGGTCTAGCCCGTGGTCCTTCGCAAACCCCTCCAGGTAAGGGATATGCTGGAAAAAATTCGCATCCAGTTCCCCATCCGCAAGGCTCAAATTGGGCTGCACATAATCAGTAAACTCCACTATTTGGAGAGTAATACCCTTTTCTTCAAGTATCGGTTTTACGAATTCTAAAATTTCAACATGGGGTACCGGCGTAGCGCCCACTTTTAATGTTAGCCCTTCTCCCTCCGTTTCGGGCTTTGTACATCCAACCGATGTACCTATCAACACAATAATCGCCAGCGATAATACTACAATTTTTTTCATGAAAAATTCCTCCCAATTATTTTTGTTGTTTTCTTCATATATATAACACACTAATAGTATTGCTTTCCTATATTTATCATTCCAAAGTAGCAAAGTCCGAAGAACCCGACTATGTCATTCTGAGGGCGAAGCCCTAAGAATCCGGCTTTGCCGTTCTGAACGCAGTGAAGAATCTTTTGGAGATAGACATAAGAATCCTTCGCTTCGCTCAGGATGACACACTAGGAGATGTAAAGATTATTAAATGCGTTATATAGTATTATTTTTGCTATTTCTAATGGGTAACTTTTTTTGCAATATAGTCTCCTATGAGCTGTGTACCCTGGACAAATACAATCAATATAACTACAATAATGGCTAACACCCTCATATCGAAACGCTGGTAGCCGTACCGAATGGCCAGGTCCCCCAGGCCGCCTCCCCCTATGGCACCGGCCATCGCCGAATAGCCAATCAGGTTGACGGCGGTAAGAGTTATACCCGCAATAATGGCGGGCAGTGCCTCGGGAACCAGCACCTTGACAATTATCTGCAAGGGTGATGCACCCATGGCCTGGGCAGCCTCAATCACTCCGCTGTCCACCTCCCGTACCGAGGTTTCCACCACCCTAGCCACAAAGGGTATAGCCGCCACCGAAAGCGGCACTATTGCAGCAGTAGCACCTATTGCACTTCCCGTTATAAACCGCGTAAAGGGTATTATGGCAAACATCAATATTACAAAGGGTATGGACCTGGTTGTGTTAACTATAAAGGCCAGCACCCTGTTAAGGGCTATATTTTCAGCGATGCCGCCCGTGTCGGTAATGACAAGGATTAAACCTAAGGGTATACCCCATAATGACGATATAACAACGGACAGGCCAACCATGTATACCGTTTGCCATAGGGCATCAACAAACATCCTTTATCACCTCCTTTGCGCGGGACTGTACTTCACAGGTATCTCCAGGCTTTTTAAAACTGCCACCGGAAACCTCGGCAACTCTTATATTCTCCAGGAAACCCCTGGTGGTTTCGGTGCCCGGCCTTGAAAACAGCTCTTCCGTCCTGCCCTGTTCCACCACTTTGCCCCGCTCTATTACGGCAACGCTGTGGCAGGCCTGCTTTACCGCCTCTACCTGGTGGGTAACCATTACTATGGTAAGTCCGTACTCTTTGTTTATGGACTTTAATAGTCCTAGTATAGAGCGGGTAGTCCTGGGGTCTAGTGCAGAGGTAGCCTCATCGCACAGCAGTATTTTGGGATTTGTGGCCAAGGCCCGGGCGATACCCACCCTCTGTTTCTGACCCCCCGACAGCTCCGAAGGGTAGGCCTTAGCCTTATCCTCCAGCCCTACCAGGGCTAGGAGCTGCTCCACCCTTTCTTTTGTTTCATAGTCCGACACACCGGATATTTCCAATGGAAATGCTATGTTCCGGTAGGTCGTCCTGGAAGAAAGCAGGTTGAAGTGCTGGAATATCATTCCCATCTGTCTCCTAATAATCCTTAAATCCCGTCCTTTCAGTCCGGTAACCTCCGTTCCGTCAATTGTTATACTGCCCTGTGTGGGCCTTTCCAGCATATTTATACACCTTAGCAGCGTGCTCTTGCCTGCACCGCTGGGTCCTATAATGCCGAACACCTCACCCCTTTTCACATGAAGATTCACATTCTCAAGGGCAATAACCCTTCCCCCCCTCGCATCGGTAAAAACCTTCTGTAACTGCCTTATTCTTATCATGAAATTACCCCCTGTAATAAAAATAACCCCTTCCGGCAAAAAAGGGGTTTATCATCCGCTTATCTGCCAGAACTCACCGTTCTGCTGGATTTGGCACCTTTCAGACTTCCATGTCTGGTGGTTGCCGAGGCTTCTTTGGGCCAGGTCCCTCAGCCTGCTCTCGATAGAAATTCTCTATTTGGTTATTGGATAATATATTAACACCCATTTCCGGAACTGTCAATAGTTTAACAGAAATAAAAAACCAAGGGCCTAAAACCCTTGGTATTTCTATGGTGCCGTGGACTGGACTCGAACCAGCACGGACGCGCGTCCACTACCCCCTCAAGATAGCGTGTCTGCCTATTCCACCACCACGGCACAAAAATATCAAATCAAGCTGCAAAGTATATTATATTAATATCATACTGCTATGTCAATACCTATTGCAATTCCTCCGGAATATACCATTTTTCTATATCCATAAACACATTATGCTCCCTCGGACCTATTTCGCCCCTTACTCTGCTTTTAATGAGCAACGCCGCTTTTTTAAAATAAAGGCTGTTATATGGAAGTTCTTCAGCTATATACCGCTGCAGGTTTGCATTTGTTTCCTTCCTTGTTTCCTCTCTTGCCCAAAAGTCCTGCTGCAAGAGGCTGTCCATTTCCTCGTCACTGTAGGAGAAGAAATTACTGCCCCCTTCTATCTGGTTGGTATGGAAGGCAAAGGAGAAGTCCAGGTAATTGGCAAGGCTCCAGCCCAGGACAACCGCGTCAAATTCTTTTTTGTTTACCCTTTCAAGCAGTCCTTCCCAGGTAAGCTCCTCAAGAACCACCGATATGCCAAGGCCGACAAGGTCATCCCTTATCATCCGGGCAGCTTGGTACCTTTTGGGGTTATCGGAATTGGCCAGCAGCGTGAATTTTAAGTCATGCTTTACACCGTCAATTTCCTTTTCCAGCAGCCCGTCGTTATCCCTGTCCGCCCAGCCCGCCTCCCCGAGGATATCCCTTGCTGTTTCCGGGTCGTAAGCATAACTCTGTTCCCCCTCCGAATACAGCCACACATGGGGAGGTACCGGCGTGTCAACTATCACTGCATGCTTTAAATAGACCTTGTCCACTATCTCGTCCCTGTTTATTCCGTATTGGATGGCTTTTCGAAGGGACTTATCCTGGAATATGGGGTTTGTAAAATTAAGACCCAGAAAATCGAATTTGTTGGTGATATAGTCCTTTATATAGGCCTTCCCGTCCTCTCTGTACCTTTCCCAGTCGGGATTGGTGGCTATCGCAATATCAGCCTGGCCGTTTTTAAAGGATGTAAGGGCCGTCTCCTCGTCCGCTACAAACTGTATCTCCACCTCGGTTATATAGGGCTCACCGCCCCACCAGTCCGGGTTTAACTCAAGCTCTAAGTATTTATAGGGCTGGTATTCCTTAAGTTTATAAGGCCCCGTTCCCACCAACTGGAACTCCGCCTCACCTCCGGCGAGGTCCTGGGGGGAACTATACAGATGGCTGGGAAGCACCGGAAAGGTCATAATATCCAAGGCACCGTTAAACCATTGGTCAAAGACCACCCTGACCGAATAATCGTCCAGGGCTTCAAAATACGCCACCCTGTCTATATTGGTTGTATACAAACCAGCCCCATCCTCTAGGGCCTTCAGGTATTCAAGCGTAAAAATAACGTCCCTTGCCGTCACCGGAGTTCCGTCATGCCATTTTAGCCCTTCCCTCAGGTTGAAGGTACAGGAATTGCCCACGCCGGATATACTCCAATCCTTGGCAAGGCCAGGCCTTGGTTTTAGGTTCCTGTCGTAGTCAACCAACCCTTCAAACACGAGTTTAAGAAAATGGTATGCATCCCTTTCTATATTCACAAGCGGGTTCAAGGTCTTTGGTTCGGTCCCGGCAAAGACAACCTGTCCCCCCTTAACGGGGTTTTCCTCCATCTCCGGCTGTTCCTCCAGTTCTTCTATCGGTGCCTGACAGCCTGTTAATGCGGTTATCAGGACTAAAACCAGAACTCCCGCCAGTATCCTTTTTGCCGGCAACAATATAGCTCACCCCTTTACTTAACTCTCCTTAGCTTATCGTTATGAATAAGTCCTGGTATCCTGCCCCTTTTCGCAATGGCCTTTCCTTCAACTTCCTTTATATCCATCGTCATATCTATTGGAGATGTGGATGATATATAGCTTCCCACGCCAAAGGCATTCGCCCCCGCTTCGGACAAAAGCCTTATCCTTTCCGGGTCAAGCCCTCCCGATACGAATATTTTCACCCAGTTAAAGCCCTCCTGGTCCAACCTGGCCCGTATCTCCTTGATGAGCCCCGGTGTAACTCCGCCCCTTTCGCTAGGGGTGTCCAGTCTTATACCTCCAAGCCTTTGCTTGAGGCTTTTGGCTACCCTAAGGGTTTCCTCCGCCTCATCTTTAAAGGTATCCACCAGTATAATCCTGTTGTGGTGCTCCGGCGTTATTTCATCATAGGCCTCCGCAACCTTTAGGGTATCCCCCGCAATAATGAAGGCTGCGTGGGGGACTGTTCCGCTGGGCTCCTTGCCCATAAGCCTAGCACCCAGTATACAACTGGCATTGTCCGCTCCGCCTATGATGGCAGCCCTTTCCATCACCGGTGCAACCGACGGGTGGACGTGCCGCGATCCGAAACATACAAAGGGCTTGTCCCCGCATGCCTGCCTGCACTCATAGGCGGCAGTGGCCCAACCACTGGCGCTGGCGAGGCAGCCGAGTACAACCGTCTCGAAAATTGCGAATTCGCTGTAGGGGCCTTCAATCCTAATAACCGTATCCAGCGGCTCGAAACTGTCTCCCTCTTCTATCGCCCAAAGTTTGATATCCTTATGGGCCAGTATGTTTACTGCCTCCTTTATCCCCGCCGCTATGCCCGGTTTCCTCGGAAATATCTCGGCGGTCACAGTCTTGTCCTGCAGCCCAAGATGCGTCAATATCTCCATAGTCCTTATGAAATACACATCAGTTGTCTTGCCGGACAGTATTTCCTCATGGGTGGCCGAGTGCAGGGGCCTGTCCCCGTGAACCTCGAAATCCAACACGTCCTTAAGCGTTTTCAGCTCTCCCTTGCTTGACATAGACTACCTTCCTTCCCTAAAGTGTTTGTGGTGCACTGTAATTTTCTATTTGTACAGGTAGCTGTATACCCTGTAATTATATATGACTTTTTCAACATAGTTCCGGGTTTCCCCAAAAGGTATGTGGTCTAAACTTTTCCCGTCGCTGCTGTACCTTTTGTCGGTGAGCCAGCGGGTTACGTTACCGCTACCACCGTTATACGCTGCCACCATGTTCTCAAGGTTGCCCCCAAATTCCTTTTCCAGCATATGTACATACCAGCATCCTATCATTATATTAATTTCCGGCTCGTACAGTCTTTCCGGGTTGTAGTTCTCTATCCCCAGCATCTCCGCTGCCCACACGCCCGTTATTGGTGATATCTGCATAAGCCCCCGGGCATCCTTGCGGGACGTTGCTTTATGGTAGAATTTGCTCTCTGACTTTATAATAGCGGCTATAAGGTACGGGTCCACATCGTACTCGCGGGAGTACCTAAAAATTAAATCCTTGTGGTATATGGGAAACACTATTTTCGACAACCATGTGGCGCTATTTATCAGAACGACTATAAGAACAGCCGTAACAAACAGTGTGATTAAAATCCTGCGTTTTCGGGATACCGAGTCCAAGTATAACACTCCCAGATTATTTACTACCCTATTATATTATTAGCCTGCCAGTATATGCAATACGTTTATCGTTTTTCCCACAACTTACGAATTTTGGTCTCAAGGTCCTGCAACGTACCGGTGTTTTCAATAACGACGTCGGCATATCTTTCCTTCTCCTCCATTGGCATCTGGGAGTTTATAATATTTTCCGCCTTTTCCTGTGACATCCCGTCCCTTGTCATAAGCCTTTCAACCTGGGTCTTCCTGTCCGCCCAGACAAGCCACAGGCAGTCAACCAGTCTCCGAAGACCCATCTCGATAAGTATCGCAGCGTCCACAACTACCGTCCGAGTACTTTGATCTCCTTCCAGTTTTTTTATTTTCTCTTCCACCCTTGCAGTCATAGCGGGATGCACTATAGCGTTTAGCCTCTCTAGTTTTTCCCTGTCTGCGAACACCAAATCCCCCATCTTCTTTCTGTCAAGGCTGCCGTCCGGCTGCAGCATATCCTCACCAAACTGTGCGGCAATTTCTTTAAGGCAGGGGCTTCCCTTTTCCACCACTTCCCTTCCTATCAGGTCCACGTCTATTATATAAGCCCCCAGGCCCCTTAATATTTCGCTGACGGTAGATTTACCGGTTGCCGCACCTCCCGTAAGCCCAATCTTTAACAATATCCCCGCCTCCCGCCTTGTTCCAATTGTCAGTGCTGAGTGGTCAGTGGTTAGTGAACTACCAGCTACCAACTATTTCACCTCATACCAATTCCGGCCCACCGACATTTTTATCTCCAGCGGCACCTTTAGCTTTACAGCGCCTTCCATACATTCTCTAAGGATCGCCTTCACCTTTTCAAGCTCTTCCCTGTGAGCTTCTATTATTAGCTCGTCATGGACCTGCAGCACAAGCCGGGACCTTAAGTTTTCCTCCTCGAGCTTTTTGCACACCCTATTCATGGCCAGCTTTATTATATCCGCCGCGCTTCCCTGTATAGGCGTGTTCATCGCCAGCCGTTCCCCGAGATTTCGTATATTCCTGTTGCCGGATGTAAGCTCGGGCAGGTAGCGCACCCTGCCCAGCATTGTTTTTACCATCCCCTGCTTAGCGCCCTCTTTTATTACCCGGTTCATGTATTCCTTTACCCCGTCAAAAGCTTCAAAATACCTTTTTATATACTCGGCGGCTTTTTTGCGCGGGATGTGCAGGTTTCTTGCAAGGCCAAAATCGCTTATACCGTATATTATACCAAAGTTTACCGCCTTTGCGCTGTTTCGCATGGCCGGGGTTACCTCCAGCGGTGTTACGTCAAACACCTGGGCCGCAGTGCGGGTGTGTATATCCTGCTGTTCCTTGAACGCTCTTATAAGGTTCTTATCGCCGGATATGTGCGCAAGGACCCTAAGCTCTATCTGCGAATAGTCGGCAGCCACAAACAGGTAGTCCTGGTTGCCCGGGATAAAAGCCTTCCTTATCTCCCTGCCCAGCTCCAGTTTTATCGGGATGTTTTGGAGATTGGGCTCGGTGCTGCTTATCCTGCCGGTGGCGGTCACCGTCTGCTTGAAATTGGAGTGAATCCTGCCGGTTCGCTCGTTTATCTCCCTCACAAGGCCCTCGGCGTAGGTGGACCTAAGCTTTATTAGCTGACGGTACTCCAGCACCTTCTCCGCAATAGGATGCCTGTCCTTAAGAACTTCCAGCACCTCCACATCGGTGGAGTATCCGGTCTTGGTCTTCTTTACAGGCGGCAAACCCAGCTTAACAAACATTACCTCCCCAAGCTGTTTTGTAGAGTTAATATTGAACTCCTCCCCCGCCAGGGAGTATATTTCCTCCGTCAGCGTATCTATGCTTTGGTGCAGTTTGCCGGAAAACTCCTCCAGTGCTTTCCGGTCAACCCTTATGCCGGTAAGCTGCATGCTCGCCAGCACCTGCACTAGGGGCAGTTCCACGCTGTGGGCCAGGTCTTCCATACCGGTATCCCTTAGTTTCTCTTCCATAACACTTTTAAGGGAGAACATGCACCTTACCCTGGCAGCCAGATACCCGCATACAGCCTCCATTTCTATCCGGTTAAACTCTACTGCGTTTTTACCTTTGCCGGCTATTTCCTCCAAACCGGCAATATTTTCTCCCAGGTATTTTATCGCTATTTTCTCCAGGTCATAGCTGCTGGCTGTCGGGTCTAAAAGGTACGCAAATATTTCCGAATCAAAGGTATAGTTGACAAGTTTTATGCCCCATTTATAAAGGGCTATTATATCCTGTTTAAGATGATGCCCCAGCTTCTGAATCCCTTCGTCCTCCATTATCGGCTTTAGCGCACAAAAAACCTCCGCCGCATCCAGGGTGTACCCCTCATGGCCTATGGGTATATATACGCCGTCTCGCTGGCTCCAAGCGATGGATATGCCGTATACTTCAAACTCTATATCGTCGTCGGTACTGGTAACTATTTCAAAGGCCATGCACTTGTTTTGCCGTATGTTCCCCAGTACCCTGTCCATTCCTTCAAGGGTTTCAAGGCAGGTATAATTGCATTCCGGCGTTTCCCTGTCTGGAATGCTGGGCATATCTCCCCTGCCGAAAAGTCTTCTGGCCCTTTCTATCAGGCTGTTAAACTCTAGTTCCGAAAGCTTTACCGCCACCTCGTCGTCATCAGGATGAGGCCTTCCGCACCGGCTGGTATCAAAAACAGCGGGTATATCCCTGCAAATGGTGGCAAGCTTTTTGCTCAAAACCGCCTGCTGTACGTTTGAGATTAGGTTTTGCTTAAGTCTACCCTCCGGCATATTGTCTACGTCCTCCAGCACCGCCTCAAGGCTGCCGTACTTATGTAAGAGTTTCAGGGCAGTTTTTTCTCCTACCCCCGGGACCCCTGGTATGTTGTCGGATTTATCCCCCATAAGCCCCTTCAGGTCAGCAAGCCTTAAGGGCTCTAAACCATACCTTTCCTTTACACCCCGCACGTCAAACAGTTCAAAGTCGGATACTCCTTTTTTGGTATAGATAACCTTCACGCCATCGCTCACAAGCTGAAGCGCATCCCTGTCCCCGGTTACAATTAACACTTCCATTCCTTCCTCTTCCCCGTGCCGGGAAAGGGTGCCGATTATATCGTCCGCTTCAAATCCGGCTGCCTCAAGACGGTTTATATCCATAGCGTCCAAAAGGTCCTTTAGAACCGGCATCTGCGCCGCCAGGTCCTCCGGCATACCCTTCCTCTGGGCCTTGTAATTGGAGTATTCGTTATGGCGAAAGGTAGCTTCCTTCCTGTCAAAGGCGACGCTTATGTAATCCGGATTGTACTCCTCCAGTATTTTAAAGAGCATGGTAATAAAACCGTAAACTGCGTTGGTGGGCAGCCCCTTTTTTGTAGTAAGGGGCGGTAATGCATAAAAAGCCCTGTTTACAAGGCTGTTCCCATCGATAACTATCATTCTGGGTTTTTCCAACTAATCCACTTCCTCTCCACTTCTCACTTCCCACATCCCACATCCCACATCCCAC
>JAAYJF010000171.1 GCA_012523075.1 Clostridiales bacterium
CCTTCTAAACGCGTCTGACCTTCCTTCAGCGAGGCTACGTCACCTTCTAAACGCGTCTGACCTTCCTTCAGCGAGGCTACGTCACCTTCTAAACGCGCCTGACCTTCCTTCAACGAGGCTACGTCGCCTTCTAAACGCGTCTGACCTTCCTTCAGCGAGGCTACGTCGCCTTCTAAACGCGCCTGACCTTCCTTTAAGCCCTCAAGGCTTTCCAGTACTATTCTTTGAAAATTCTCACTGCCCACAAAACCCGCCCTCCTTTCACCTATAATATACCACAAAATATATTAGTTATATAGAAAGAAAAAATACTAATACAAAATCCTATCGCGATAGTCCCTTTTGATATCGCTCTGCAGATACCTAATAAACCGGTACAGGAATGCCGCCGCCTCCGCCCTGCTTAGTACCTCGTTGGGGTTCAGGTTGCCGTAGGAATCACCGCTTACAAGGCCAATCTCACCGGCGGCGTACACCGCATCCATCGCCCAGTCGGGTATCCGGTGGTCGTCGGCAAACCTTGTCCTAAAACCGGGGCTGGGGGCCATGTTTTCAAACCCCAGGGCCCTAATCATTATAGTAATGGCCTGGGCACGGGTGAGCACGCCGTCTGGCTCAAATTTGCCGGGGCCAACCCCCTGTATAATCCCCCGCCTTTCCACCTCCATTATATAACCGTAATCAGGATGGCTTTGACTTACGTCGGAAAAGACACCGTTACCACCCTGCTGCAAAGGCTGTTGCTGCGGCGGCATCGTCGGTCGCTGCCCGTTTTGCGAACTTCTAGCGTTTTGCGCTTGCTCCTCCGGCTGCAACCCTGCCGCCACTATCAATGCCCTTGCGAAGTCTGAGCGAAGCATAGGAAGCCCCGGCCCGAAATAGGCCGAAGTATGGGGGAAAACACCTAAGCTGTACAGCGCCTCTATATCGTCCTGGGCCCAGTGCCCACCTATGTCTTTAAGCTCCGGTATAAGCAGCCTCTGGTACTTTGGCACCGTTTTGAACACAAAGCTGTCGCCGCCCCGTTCCCTGTTCCGCGGGTGCGGGAGCCCATCGCTATCTATACGGGGCAGATCGTAACTGTATTCGATAAGGTTTTCCTGCTCCTCGGCCAGCATATACCCCCCGTCAAAGCTTATCTGGGAGGGCGCGTTCCTTATATAAGACATATACTTGGTAGTGGAGGAAGACACGGTATAGGAAAAGTCCCCGTCCCAGCGTACCCTTTCCACGTCGTCACCCGCGGCCATATCAACCCGCGCATCCACGTAGCCCTGCACCCGGCTTGTGGTCACGCTGCCCCAGTTATGATGGTACCCGATGTCCTGGCCTACCGTCTCTATTATTACCTGCCCCTCGTTTCTATTCACCGAATACACCTTCTTACCCTGCCAGTTGCCGGAGAAAAAGTCGGCTATGGGCTTGTTGTGAGTTATCCGGGAGCCGTTTAATATGTACTCCTCCAGCTTGTATTTAGCATCGGGGGTGGTTATGTCCTCGCTGAACTTATCCAGCCTGCTGGTGCTCACAGTCTGACCGATGTCTTCCATAGCTTCAAGGGTGGCCCTTACGCTTACGGTACGCTTTAGCTTTATTCCCAGGCCGGGATTTTCAAGGCTGTACGTGCTGTTCTTGGTGGTATAACCCCTTGATTGGCGCTCGTTCACCTTTACTGTACCGGATACCTCCACCGGCTCCCCGGTTATAAACAGCACCTCCTTGTACTGGTATTCATCGCTGATGCCCGGGTAGTCCACCGGCGCTGCAAAGGCTGCCACCGCCTGGGTTAACAGTAATGCAATTATTGTTAATATGACCTTCCTATTCACAGTCAAGACCCCCCTAAAAATTTATGGTTAGGGGACACACCGCATTGGGATGTGTGAGGTGTGGGATTGGATGTGGGATTTAGGTATTGCTACGAAGAACTCCTTAAGCTCACACTTCCCATGTCACACTTCGCACTTCTCAGGGGAATGTCCCCATTCTATATTCTTTGCTGCGGAATGTCCCCATTATGCTAGAACCCATCCCCCTGGTTAGTTACTGTGCGAGGATGATTATGCCACGGCTGTCATCCCTTATAACGTACACGCTTTCGCCCCGCCTAAGCTCCCTTGCATCAATGGGCCTTCCGTCCCTCAGTATCAGGGCACCGCCGTAGTTTACGTAATTATCCGAATCCGCCCGCTCCCACTGCCGGTAGAAGCTGCTCCAGTTGCTCGCCTTGTTTATCGTAAGTATCCCCAAGACGGTATCCAAGCCCTCCACCTCACCGGTGGTGACCCTTATCTGCTCCAGGTCATCGTTTTCTATGGTGGATCCGTTCCTTGTAACGCTGCCCTCGGTTATCCTTATCGTCCTTGCCCTGTCTCCGTCGGCCACCACAAAGGCGTAGTAGTCCCTGGTCGATTTGGATGTACGCCTGTCGGCGTAGTCACCCTGGAAGAAGTCCTCTGCCTTTAAAATTTTGGTGCCGCTGCCGGTAACCTCTATTATATAGGTATCCCGGTCATATTCGAGCGTTAGGTTCCTCGATCTTGAGCTAATCCTGTCCCATTCGTTTTGGTCCAGCTCGCTGTAATAGTTAATATCAAACTCACGGGTTCTTATCTCGTTAAGCCGGCCCACGAATATCCCGTCTCCGGTTAGCTGTACATCCTCCAGCATAACCACCGCCGCGTTATTAATCCCTCCGTACCGGTCTGCCACCACCGTTACCGTGTGGTCCTCGTCAAGGGCTGATATATCCACCATACGGCCGCCCGACAGTATTATGGAGGAGTTGTTTAACATAATATTATTCCTGTCCTTAAGTTCAATCTCTCCCGTACCCCAGCTAATAGCGTCTATCCTGCCGCCGTAGAGCTGCTCGCTGCCCCTCTTTAGCAGCACCCTGACCGCCCTTTGGTTGCCGAAGTTGCTGCTCACCGCAACATAGGCAGTGGCGTTAAGGTAACCGGACTGCACCTCACCGGGTGCCACGGCACGGCCGCTGTAATAAATCTGCGCCCCCGGTTCCAGTTCCAGCGTAACCCGCCTTCCCCGATCCTCCCAGTCGCCGTTTACAAACACAGAGGCGTCCTTTAGCACCAGCGTACCGCCGGAGGGGTGTACCGCCTCCAGTATGCCCCGGTAAACGTCCTGTATAAGCTGCTGCATACCCTCTATGTTTATTCGGGAAGCGGTGTTGGATGCGATGGAGTCGGTGTATACCTGGGCCCTGTCCCCCGCCCTTATACTGCCTACCGATACCGATACACCTTCCTTTGTTATCATGGTACCGTAGGAAATGGTGAATTCCTCCCGGCCTCCGCTGTCAAGGTCAAGCACCAGGCTGCTGCTACCGATTGATGCCACCCTGCCGGTCCTTACCCGTCCGGAAGGCGGTATATAACCCGGCTGTCCCGCGTAATAGCTACCCTCAACCTCCGCGACAAGGTCGCCTCTTACCGCCAGCGTTACCTCCAGCCCGAACCTCAAATCATTTATACCCGCCGGGCGGCTGTTTATGGTCACGCCAGTACTGTCGTCATACCGGTAGGTATGTACATTTCCATCGTAGTCGGTTACGTAAAGCCTGCCGCTGGCCGGGTCAACGGACCGCATGTAGCCCTCCATAGGAGCAGGCGCCGCATCCGCCGCGCCGCCCTGCGGCACCAACGCATAGAGAACGCCTTCTTCATCGCTTACATAATCCACCCAGTCTCCCACCTGCAGGCTGTCCGCCAGGCCTGTTACACCGTTCCTCAGCACGGGAAAATCGGTGCCGTCGGAGAGGGATATTACGCTGTAGCTGCCGTCGGTGTTTCGAAGCCCTAAGGCCGGCACACCGTCCAGGGTACCCCTTTGCACTACCTGGCCGCTTCGGGCGACAAGACCCCGCAGGTTATAGAACCTGTCCGCCACCTTGTCCAGCATTACCGCAATCTCCGACCTTCTAAGCCCGGAGTCCGGGTTAAAATAACCCCTGTCATCACCCCGCATTATATCTTCCCTAAGTATTGCTTCCACCAGCGGCTGGTTGGGTACGCTTATGCCCTGCCAGTCGCGCAGGTTGTACAAGTACTGCTGTTCGGCGCCATAGACCGGCGTAAGCCTTAAGGCCCTTGCGAACCACACCGCTACCTCCTGCCGGGTGGCGCTTTGCTGCCAGTTGCCCCCTTCGCCTATGTCTACAATGCCGGTCTCCTGTGCCATGGCTATGTACTCCCGGGCCCATAAATCAAATATGCCGCTTCCGGCGGGCGGTGTTCCCCCGGCGGCGGTTCTTCTCTGGACCTCCCCTTCCCTGCCCATTATACGCACCAGCATCGCCAGGGCCTCCTGGCGGGAAACGCTGCCCTCCGGCGAGTAACGGCTTGAGCCGTAGCCGCGTACCACCGACTGGGCCGCCATGCGGAATACATAGTCCCGGGCCCAGTGGCCCCTTATATCGGTAAAGTCTATATTGCTTCTTAGCTGCGCCCCGGTTTTTTTGCCGGTTAGAAAAAAGTCGGCGTTATCGATGGATAAACCTGAACCGGGACCAGAACCGGAAAAGCCCCCTTCGCCGCTGCCCGGTGTGAAGGGGTTATACCCCAGCGCTGTAACGCTATTTGAAACAATGAGAAGTACTATTGTAAAGGTAACTAAAATCCTTCTTACCGATATCAATGCCCCATCCCCCTTATTATCCTATTGAAAAGTCTGTATTGATAAAGTCCCTTTTTGTCATCCTGAGCGAAGCGAAGGACCTTATGCCTGCCTTCTAGCACCTGGCACCTGCTTCCTATTAACTACGAACTACCAACTGCATATAACCGCAGGAACCGTCAGACTGGTTTCATTGCCCAAGTACCGCATATATACCGGGCGCAGTAATGCGCCCATAGGCAAAGCCCGATACAACATCGGTGCCCGCCGCGTCTACTCCTTCCCATCTTAATGCCGCCGGGTCAAAGCGGTATAGCATTAGCGAAGACTCCCCTATGCCCTGCGGCAGACTGCCCTGATATTTTACCCGGATATTTAGAGACCCGTTAAAGGCATCGCATCGCTCCTCCGTTTTTCCCTTAACCGCCGAAAGGCCGATGCAGTACAGGCCGGATACTACTGTGTGCCTGGCTGGCAGGTATTTTCGTGCCCTCTCGCCGTCACTGCCGGCGCCTCCCAGCGTAATCCGGCCATAGGCGCTGTCCCGGTTGCTGGTTGATACGCTCCAAAGGGGTGCAGCGTTTAGGGCGGAGGGTGAAAACTGCAGCATTATGTCCCCGGCATCAAGCGCAAAGGTCCCGCGGCCGCCCCTTATTACTGCAAGGGGGACGTTTAGGGTTCTTTGAACGGCGCCGGAATAGTCCGGGCCGCTTAAATCTATATTGTAGTAATACTCACTGGTCAGGGCGTTATCGGGTATGTTAACCGTAACAGTGTTACCGTTAACCAGTATCTTTTCCTCCTCGTTTATGTAACCATCGGTATCCCTTTCACGGGTATCGTCGGTCCTTATTGAACGCTGGCTTGTGAACTCCGAGGAGCCGAACCTATTTATAGCCTTGACCCTGAAATAATACCGGGTGTCCGAATCAAGGTCTATTATATAGTACACCGTGCGGGTGGTGGAGGCTATAAAGTGGAATTCTCCCCGTGTCCCTTCCCGGGCGTATATTTCGTAATAAAGCGCATCCTCAACCACCGGCCATTCAAGCCGCACGTACCTGTCGTATACAAGGGATATATCCAAGCCGTCGGGGGCGCCGGGGATGGGCAGTTTATATACCGCCGGGTACTCCTCCGATACACCGCCGTCGGGGTTTATTACCACTATGGTAGTGTCCCCCTCCACACCGGCGGGTACTACAAGCCTTATCGTGTTCCCGTCAACAACCTCAACACCGGATGGCGCGGTACCGCCTACAACCGCTACGTCCCGGTCACTGGCATCAAGACCTGGAATACCCTGGCCGGGCGCTGCCCCGTCTAGGGGAATTATCTCGCCTCCAAAAACCACCCTCGCGCCGGGGTGAAAGTCCTGTCCCTTAAGTATGATGGTACTCCCGCCCATAACGGGTATCGAATCGGTCACGTTACCACTCTCGTTGGTTATGTACCCAATCCGCGGGTAGCTTATTATGGTTAGGGCGTCCCTTAGCGTTGCGGACCCAAAGTCCGGGTTTATAACCTGCACATCACAGGGTCCGGCGCTTAAGCCCTCGGGGGTTAATACGCTTATAAGCCGGTAGGGCCACTGGCCCATCTGCAGGCCAACAGCCTCCACGCCGCCTATTATTACCTTTATGCCGGGGCGGAAGTCGTAGCCTTCTATCTCTATTCTGTTACCCCCGGCCGCGGAGGTCCTGCCCGGGTTTACCGAGTGTATTTCCGGGTTGCTCTCCGGCCTTTTGTATTCAAACCAGTGGGGTACCGGCATAAGGGACGACTTGGCGCTGCCGCCGTCCAAATTTAATACGACAATATCCAGAAGCCGGCCTATGTACCCTTCGCTTCCCGGCGGCACCTTTACAATGAGCTGGCGGTCGTCGTTTGACTTGCTTATTACCTCCGCCTCAATATCGTCCACAAATACCTTAACCCCGGTGCGGAAGTCCTCTCCGTAAATGGTTACATAGGTCTCGGCGTCGACGCCCCCCTCGGTGACGTAGCCCCCTATTTTACCGTCGGGACCATACATCTCCCTCTTGGGGCTTATGTCATATATCTGCGGATTGCTGTCAGGGCTCATATAATGGAAGGTGCTGGTGGCGGTGCCACCGTCCTTGTTTATCACATAGAGATTCCGCTCCCCAATAAATGAAACAGGCGGGGTCCTTACCGCTATGGTACCCTCGTTTATCCACCGGGCATAGGGCGCAATCCTGCGGGTTACCGTAACCTCGTTCTGGGTAACGTCCACCCGTATCGCCTCGTCAGCCAAATCTGGGTTGTCCAGGTCCTCCTGCCCGTTTATTATAAACAGGTGATATTTTCCCATACCTATGTTATAGCTCGCCACTGGCACCTCCGGCCCCGAGGAGGGTATATAAACAAGCGTAGTGTTGTTCCCCAATCGCCGGGAATCATACTCTACCCTAATATCTCCCACCGCGACTTCCGCAACTCCGCCTGATATGAACGCACTGTCCCTGTCGTCGCCAAACACCACCAGCTGGTCTATGACCGGGTTCCCGGGATTGGTATCCCTATCTACCTGCTCGCCCTGATAGTGTTCGGAGAGGTCTCCCTTTACAAAACCTGACCCCTTTATGGTAATCTCCTGGCCTCCCAGCCTGCTGCCCCTGTCCGGAGTGACGCTTGTAATACCCGGACTAGAGCGTCTGTACTCAAAGGCATCCCTTGCGGTATAAATACCCGCGTCGGGGTTTATTACCGTCACGTCAACGCTGCCCGCATTTGGGTATGCGGGGGTTATTACAGTAAGCCGGTTGTGGCTGTCCCATCTTACACTTACCGCCTTCACACCGCCGAAATATACCTCCGGCAGCCTTGATATTTCACCGTCTTTTAATTCAAGTTGGAAGTCCCGGCCAAATACGGTGACGGTGTCTTCACCGGCGGTACTGCCCCAACCGGGCTCAATACCGGTAATTAGCGGTACGCTGTCCGGTATCATGTAGGTAAAACCATCCTCCAGCGTATCCGAACCGCCGTTGTAGTTAACCACCGTAACATCAACTTTTTCGGACTTCACACCCTGCCCCGATATGTAGTATGCGGGGGTTGTGGCCTGCAGCATGTCACCGTTTCCGCTCACTGTCACGTTGGTGGCCTCATAGCCGCCGAAGAACACCCTTATTTCCTCCCAGAAGCTGGAGCCGTACAGGGTTACAACGGTTCCGCCGTCCACAGTGCCCTCGCCGGGGTCAATGCCCGTTATCTCGGGGTGGATTGTCGGATTCCCGTAATAGAACCCGTTGATGACGGTATGATTCGCGGTGTCCGGGTTTAGAACCGTTACGTCCTTGTAGCCGGTATAGTGCCCCGGAGGTATTGTCACCTCAATGGTATACTCGTCCAAAACCCTGGTTCTGTCCCCATCATCATCGAACATTATGTTTCCGTCGGTGTCCAGCATAATATTGCCGTCTTCGTCCAGCAGGTAATCGTTTATGTCCTGCCCGTCCAGCAGCACCCTTGTACCCAGCTTGTTTTCCAGGACTTCCGAATCCCCGTCACGGGGCCGGAAGTCACGGCCCCTTATTATCACCTTTGTGCCCTCGCTGCCTATATCTGGGGCAATGCTGTATATAACGGGATCGCTGGATACCCTGGTATAATAGTAGCCGTCTTCCAAGGTCGCCATCGACCCGTCCCCGTTTATTACCTGCACCGTCCTGTAGCCCTCTTCGCCGGGGGGCGTTATGATGGTTATCTCGTTGCCAAGGCTCCTTACGTCTATAACCTGGGCTTCCGCACCGTCTATGGTAACTATTAGCTGGTTAATATCGTTGTCAAAATTGTCACCGTATATTTTAACCTGGGTGCCCCCGCCGGTTGCTCCTATGTTGGGCTCCAGCCTGTCAATCCTTGGAATGTCCGGCGACTGCGGGTCCATAAAACGGAAGAGGTTTTCTGCCATGTCAAAACCCTCGTCGGGGTTTGTTATCGATACGTTTACGTAGCCTTCTACGGCTATACCCGCCGGTATGACCGTCCTTATTTCGGTTCCCAGCGTGTATTTTTTCCCGTCCAGAAGGTTACCCTCGCTGTCGTAGACTCTCACCTTCGGGCCGTCGGGGTTTTCGTTAGGGTTAATTTCCCTTGGACCCACCGTTATTACCGGGTACCTTGTGGTCTGGCCGCCGTCTGTCTCCTCGGTAAGCACCTGGAAATTGGCACCCTTTATGGAAATATATATGTCCTGGTCCCAGGGGCCCCTTATGGGGGTAATGCCATGTATTTCGGGTATGGTCTTGTCGGGCATATATGTAAAGGCATTATTTAAAGTGTACCTTTCCACCCTGTGGATGGCCTGACCGCCTCCGTCGGCGTAGGTTACTATCGTCTCGGTATCCACAACCACATCATATACTTCCGGTTTGCCTTCCTCCGTTAGCGTTATTACCGGCGTTGTAGCCCGTATCTCGTCGCCGTTTATCTGTCTCTTTGTTATTTCTGAAATGGGCGCAATATCGCCCACCGTAAGCTTTATTCTCCTTTCAATGGTTACCGGTTGGTCGTTGTATGTGCCCGTGTATTCAACGATGTATATATTGTCTATCGGGTCATAGCCCTTGTAACTGCTAAATATAACTTCCTGGAGCTGGCCTATGTTCAGCGTGGCTATATTCCGGCCGGATACAAAGATTTCCTGCTGCTGCGATTCCTTTGCAAAGGACGGGGAAACACCGGTGACCACCAGCATGTTGCTGGCCTGGACGTATGTAAACTTCTGGGGCAATATATATTCGTTGTGCCCTTCCGCATCCTGTATGAGCACCTGGCATTCCCCGGCTTCCCCCGGAGGGGTTACCGCCTGCAGCCCTATCACCTGGCCGGTATCACTTGTAATTACTTGTACACCGGAAGCCTCGGCACCGCCTACCAACACCCTCATATCGGGGGTGAACCCGCTTTTGCCGTCCTTCACATTGCCCATCATTCTTATTACGGTGCCACCACTTACGTGGCCGGAATCCGGCTCAAGGCTTACCACTTCTATATCGTCCAGTTTGCCTACAACGGATATACAGTTCTTTAGCGCACCTTCTATCACATCCTCACGCGGGATGCTAGTGTCTGTATCCGGGCCGGCGTTTTTATTAACCCTTACATCGGTAACGCCATAGACTGCCGGAGCCTTGACGCTATGGATTTCTATTCTGCGTCCGTCGGAGTCTATCGTGGCGTCTACATCTATTAAATAAGATTCCCCGGCAACCCACACCCTGGTAACGTCGCCAAAGCCGGTACCGTAGATTACCAGCGGTTCCCCTACATATACTTTGTTGGTGCTAACGGATGTTATATGGGGCGGCGCTTTAACGTCGAATACCGTTTGCGCTGTTTGGTTATTCTCGTTTATTATTCGGATATTCTTAGGCCCCACCCGGAATATTATATCGTCTATACCCTCGGCCCTTCTGATGGTTATATTGCTTTCGGTAATATGGCTGGGCAGTATTTCTTCGTCATCTATGTATACCCTGGAGCCTAAAAAAAGCTCGCCGTATATTTCATAAATGTGAGTTACCCGGTTATCGGC
>JAAYJF010000037.1 GCA_012523075.1 Clostridiales bacterium
CTATTTTTGGATTATGGCGAAACAATGGCGGTGTTACTATAACCTATATTGTAAAAATTATATAATATTATGCCACTCTTAGCTAGTTTATTCATGGCGTAATTTATTTTTATGCAGGGTATTGCATAAAAATAAATTACGGTGTATAATTATGTTCATTATATTTTAACACCCATGGGGGGAGGTACCGGAATGATAAAGGTAGGAATCATTGGAGGAACGGGCTATACAGGCCAGGAACTGGTCAGACTTTTGTGCAGGCATCCCCGTGCCAAGCTGGAGGGGATATCCGCAAGAAGCGGTGCCGGCCAAAGTTATGTGGATATTTATACAAACCTGAGAGGCTTTACCGACATTTTATGCGAAGCTTTTGGCGATGGCGGGCTTATAGACCGGTCGGACGTGGTCTTTGCGGCACTTCCCCACGGCCTGTCCGGGGAGATTGTTCCCGAGGCAGTCAATAGGGGGAAAAGGGTAATTGACCTGGGGGCGGACTTCCGGTTTTCCGATGTAAGGGTTTACGAGGAATGGTACGGGGCAAAGCATCCCTGCCCGGCTCTTCTTAAAAGGGCGGTTTACGGTTTGCCGGAGTTTAAAAGGCACGCTATTGTGGATGCGGCTATAGTGGGAAACCCCGGCTGCTATCCCACCTGCAGCATACTGGCCCTGGCACCGCTTTTGAAGGAGGATATGCTGGAGGAGGGCTCGATAGTAATTGATGCAAAGTCCGGAGTGTCCGGGGCGGGCAGGTCTTTAAAGCTGGGGAGCCATTTCTGTGAGTGCAATGAAAGTGCTAAGGCCTATTCGGTGGCGGGGCACAGGCACACGCCGGAGATAGAGGAGCAGCTTTCGGCCGTAGCGGGTAAAAGGGTGACGGTGACCTTTACACCTCACCTTGTGCCCATGCAGCGGGGTATGCTGGTTACCGCTTACGGGAAACTCAAAAAGGGCGTGGATGCCGAAGGGCTACGCCGGCTATACACCGGGTACTACCAGGGCGAGTATTTTGTACGGGTGATGAAGGAAGGGATAATGCCGACCACCGGCCAGGTCCGGGGCTCCAATTTTTGCGATATAGGCATTGCCGTGGATGAAAGGACCGGCAGGGTAATAGTGTGCTCGGTGATAGATAACCTGGTAAAGGGTGCATCCGGCCAGGCGGTACAGAACATGAACATAATGCTTGGTTTTGACGAAAAAGAGGGGCTGGATATGCCGCCGTTATATCTATAAATCCTGCAGAAATTATTTTAATGAAGGGGAGGTTTTGTATATGAACACTGAAGGACTTATTATTACGAAAGATGGCCTTAAAGGGATAAGGGGATACAGGTATGCGGGAGTTAGCAGCGGCATTAGAAAAAACGGTAGGGAGGATTTAACGCTAATATTTTCCGAGGTACCCGCCGTCTCCGCCGGGGTGTTTACAACCAATAAGTCCAAGGCGGCACCGGTTTTAATTGACCTTCAAAACATAAAAAACCCCGTCACCAGGGCGGTGGTGATAAACAG
>JAAYJF010000183.1 GCA_012523075.1 Clostridiales bacterium
ATACTCCGAATGCATTACATGTCCTTCCACTTCCTTTGCTTTCACAGGTCGGAATGTACCCAGCCCAACATGTAGGGTTATGTATGCTGTCTTCACACCTTTTTCCTCAATCCTTTGCAGCAGCCGGTCGGTAAAATGAAGTCCCGCCGTAGGTGCCGCCGCGGAACCCTCCTCCCTTGAATATACGGTCTGGTACCTTTCCGGGTCGTCT
The DNA here is from genome assembly GCA_012523075.1 of Clostridiales bacterium. Classification (GTDB taxonomy): domain Bacteria; phylum Bacillota; class Clostridia; order Ch29; family Ch29; genus JAAYEV01. Next base: position 212 of record JAAYJF010000183.1, read on the forward strand.
AACCTTTCCTTTATATATGGCGGTAGCGGCATGGTGCCAAGCATGTCCAGTACGTTTTCAAAGAGACCGGAGTATATAAACCGCACTACCCTGCCTCCGGCGGGGGTGCTTTCCAAGACCTCCGCCTGCAGCCGGCCCCCGCCAAAGCTAAACCTTGTGCCTACTCTTGCACGCTTTCCGGGCTTAACCAGAACCTCCCAACGGTCTATATCAATACGCCGTAGCAGCACAAACTCTATCCTGCCTCCTGTGTTTAGTTTATGCCCAAATAGACGGGCCGGTATAACCCTTGTATCGTTCAAAACAAGGCAATCACCGGGCCGCAGGTGCTTTACTATGTCCCTGAAAACATCGTGTTGTATGGCCCCGGTATTTTTGTCAACCACCATAAGCCTTGACATATCCCTTTCTGCCAGGGGCTTTTGGGCAATGAGCTCCTCAGGGAGGTTGTAATAAAAATCCCTTACCCTCAATATGTATTCATCCCTTCCGTCTACTCCACAACACAGCCCTGGTAATAGTATTGTAAAATATCCATATAGCTATACCCTGCCTCCGCCATACCCTTAGCACCCCACTGGCTCATGCCGAGACCATGGCCCCAGCCCCTGCCGTTGAATATAAACCGGGTGGGGTATTTGCTTGCTGAAGCACTATCCCTTCCATTGCTTACCGCAATCCTTTCGGGTCCCTGTTCCAGGTCTTTGATTCCGGATGCACTGGCCACCCTGGCACCCGCCGCGGCCACTTTTTGAACGGGCTGTCCTATACTTCCCAGGACAAACAAATCGGCATCGGTTTCAACGGTAAAAAGGGTGCTCTTTAGGTCATTATACCCAAAAACCGCCCTGCTCCTTTCCTTCTCCAGTACCGTGCTGCCCCTGGAGCCTTGTATAGTAAGGGCCAGGGACCTACCCGTCGGAGTGTAGCTGTCCACCTTTATGTCCTGGATACTACCTATATTTATTCCATGCTCCGCCAGTATGGAGCCTATCTGCGCGCTTGTATATACCCTCTGCCAGCTGTCGTGGGGGGACCCCGCGTCAAAGCTGTCATCCACCGCCTTAATATAGGGCAGCGAAATACTCCACACGTTTTCAGAACTTTCGGTATGCCCACCGCTGCTGGCATGATAAAAAGCAGTAATGGGTCTGCCTTCGTAGTATATCATCTGTCCCGCGGTCTCATCCACCGCAATATTCGTGGTCTGACTCTCGCTATCCAGCCCGCCATAGGCCTGGCAGTCAGTACCGGAACACACGTCAAAGCCATAATTTCCATGCTTGTTGAGATTTACCACCGCAAAGTTTCTGGCGGCCACCGCCTGGGCTTTGAGTGCTTCCATGTGCCAGCCGGGGCTCACTTCCCTGGGCACAACCCCGTATAGGTATTGCTGCAGGGGCAGTGAGTTGACAACGGTAATATTGCCCCCGTTATGCCTCCTAAATTCAATGTTGCCCCTAAACCTTTTCCCGTCCACATTTATATAGCTTCCTTCACAGGGCCTGCCTATCAAAAAGGTATTCCCGCCTTCGAACATAAACAGGACCTCTCCACTATCGTCGTTAAGCTGCAAGCGTCCCCCCGAGGGGTTTACCGGGTAAATATCGTAGGCTCCATTCAGTTTTTCCTTTAGCACACCGTTTTGTTTTTCCATCTCGCCGGCACTTGAATATCTCCCGACCCATACCCTCCACCCGTTATCATAGGCAAGATATCCTTCCACTCCCTTACCGGCAATATCCTGCAATACTGCTTCGGCCTGCTGCCGTTCTCCAAAGGCCTCCGAAACCTGGGAGTGGTAAGGCCCGAAGGCTAATCCCAAAGAGGGTATATCCCCTTGACCCGTTTCTATGAGTAGTCCATTCCTGTCGGAAAAATGGCTATCCTTGCGTACATGCACATTTCCCTTTCCGTTATATGTATAAAGTCCTGAAAAAATTCCCCCGACGTCATACCCAAACTCTATTCCGCCGTCGGAACTAATGCGTACCGAAGACGGGGCGGTGGTATCGAATCTCAAGCCCACCCGTATCGTCTCAGGGGGACCGGCTTTCGTCCACGCCGGTACTAATGCCCATATCATAATTATTACTGC
>JAAYJF010000065.1 GCA_012523075.1 Clostridiales bacterium
ACCGGCCAGGGTAACAAAAGCATTATAGACAAGGTAAAGGATGCCTTTGGAGTGTAATGAGCATTAGGGAACAGCGAAGGCGGAAGTGAGATAGGGAGATGTTGCCCCATGGAATGGATGGAACTAACAATTGATACCACAACTGAAGGCTGTGACCTTGTGGCCAACGTGCTCTATGAGGCAGGGGTGGCCGGGGTGGTTATTGAGGACCCGGAGGACGCCAGGGATTTGATGCGCCAAAAAGGCGAATGGGACTATATAGAAGCCGGTGCCCTAAACACCAAAGGGGACGTGGTGGTGGTCAAGGGCTACCTGCCCGCCGATGATAGCTTGGACCGGCGGCTGGATATGGTAAAAATGGGACTGGACGGTATGACCCGGGGTTATGTCAGCCTGGGGACACTACAGTTTTCCACCGACAGCGTGGAGGACGAAGAATGGGCGGAAAGCTGGAAAAAGTTCTATAAGCCGCTGAGAATAGGGCAAAATATAGTGGTAAAGCCACCATGGGAGCATTACCAGCCCGGGGAGAGGGATATAATAGTGACTATCGACCCGGGGATGGCCTTTGGTACCGGTACCCACGAGAGTACGGCGCTTTGCATGGAACTTATGGAAAAAAATATAAGCAAAGGCGACAGGGTTTTGGATATAGGCTGCGGAAGCGGCATACTGGCAGTTACAGCTGCCCTGCTTGGTGCCCGAACGGTGGAGGCCTACGATAATCAGCAACTGGCGGTGGATATTACCCAAAAAAATGCAGGGCTTAACGGCGTGGGCCATATAGTAAAGGCGGAACGGGGGGACCTGCTGGAAAGGGTTAAAGGCAGGGCGGACCTTATAGTATCAAATATTGTAGCGGATGTCATAATAAGAATGGGTCCGCTGGTAGCCGGACATTTAAAACCCGGGGCGGCGTTCATTGTTTCAGGGATTATTCGGGATAGAAAAGAAGAGGTGTGCAAAGCCCTTTTATATAACGGAATGGAAATAATGGAGGAACGAAGGCGTAACGAATGGGTCGCCCTGACCGCCAGGACGGGGGGATGGCGGTATTGAACAGGTTTTATGTGGACAAAAGCAAAATACAGGGCGAATGGGTGAGAATCACCGGTGAAGACGTAAAGCACATTACAAAGGTGCTGCGGCTTAGCCCCGGTGACCCGGTGGTTATATGTGACGGGGACAATACCGACTACGAAGGCGTGATAGAGAGGACCGGGAAGGATGAGATAAAGGTAAGGCTGGGCAATGCATCGCGGTCCGGTACAGAGGCGGCGATGGAAATGGTGCTTTACCAGGCCATCGCAAAGGGAACAAAGATGGAACTCATAATACAAAAGGGTACCGAACTTGGCGTAGCTGCCTTCGTACCGGTTATAACCTCTCGGACGGTAGTGAGGCTGGAGGGCCGGAATGATACCCCAAAAAAACTGCAGCGCTGGCAGAGGATAGCGATGGAGGCTTCCAAACAGAGCGGACGTGGCAGAATACCCGATGTGAGATCGCCGATGGATTTTGACCAGGCCCTGGAGGAGATGACCGGGTACAGTCTTGCCCTTCTGCCCCATGCGGGGGAGGGGGGATTGACTATTGATGCAATTCCCGGCGGGGTGGGGGATTATGCCGACATTGCCGTTATGGTAGGACCGGAGGGAGGTTTTAGCGACGACGAGATAAAAAGGGCCCGGGATAGGGGAATAGAAATTGTTAGTATGGGGCCCCGGACGCTAAGGACCGAGACTGCCGGTATGGTGATAGCCGCAATACTCATGTACAGGTTCGGGGACTTAGGAGGCAGAGCATGAAAAGGGTAGCGTTTTATACGCTGGGATGCAAGGTGAACCAGTACGAGTCCGAGGCACTGGAGGAACTCTTTATAAACGAAGGATACACGGTAGTGGGTTTTGACCAGTCGGCGGACGTGTACGTGATAAACACCTGTACCGTCACCCACCACGGGGATAGCAAATCAAGACAGGCCATAAGACGGGCCAAAAGGAAAACCCCCGATGCCGTTGTGGTGGTTATGGGCTGTTATGTTCAGGTCTCGCCGGACGAGGTGATGGCTGTACAGGGCGTGGACGTTGTGGTGGGAACCGCGGACAAGTCCAGGGTGGTTTCGCTGGTGGAAGAAGCCAGGAGGAATGTCCGGCCCATTAAAATGGTAAGAGACTTTAGAAATGATGAGGGTTTTGAAGAACTGGCGCTACAGCAAAGCCACAGCGGTAGGACAAGGGCCTTTGTTAAGGTGCAGGAGGGGTGCCGCCAATTCTGTACATACTGTGTAATACCCTATGCACGCGGACCGCTAAGGAGCAGACCGGTGGAGAGGGTTGTGGAGCAGATTGAGAGGCTGGTGGAACTGGGCTACCGTGAGGTGGTGCTTACCGGTATACACGTTACGTCCTACGGCGTCGACACGGGTACCGATATCGACCTTTTAGGACTTATAAAAAGAGTGCACCGGATACCGGGGTTGGACAGGATACGCTTAAGCTCTCTGGAGCCAACCTATGTCACCGCGGAGTTTATAGGAGATATTGCAGGGCTCCGGAAGGTGTGCAGACACTTTCACCTGTCCCTTCAAAGCGGCTGCGACGAGACGTTAAAGAGAATGGGCCGGAGGTACACCGCCGCGCAGTACCGTGAAATTGTGCAAAGGCTTAAAGAGACGCTGCCCGGTGTGGCGGTAACCACCGACGTGATGGTGGGTTTCCCGGGGGAGACCGGGAAGGAATTTGAAAAGACCTACCGGTTTCTGGAGGACCTTAGGCTTTACAATATGCACGTTTTTAAGTATTCCCCCAGAAGGGGTACCCCGGCGGCGGCCTTTCCAGGCCAGGTAAGCGCAAGGGATAAGGACGAGAGGAGCAGCGCTTTGATTGACCTAGCAAGCAGGTGCCGAAAGAGCTTCCACAACGGTTTTGTCGGAAAAAGCCTTAAGGTATTGTACGAACAGAAAAGCAGCGCAATAAAAGGACACTATGAAGGGCTTACCGACAATTATATAAAGGTGCTGGTACCAGCCAATAGGGATTTAAACAACAGGCTTATTGAAACCAGGCTTTTGGAAAGCAGCGAGGATTATATGCTGGGCAGGCTCTGAAATATTTACCCTGGCGGGAGGAATCGCAGGCCTGCTGTTGAATAAGATATATACGTCATTCCTGCACAAGGAGGTGAATGTTTTGAAGGATTGTATTTTTTGTAAAATAGCCTCCGGTGAGGTGCCCGGGGATATGGTATACCGGGACGAGAGGGTAATAGCTATAAATGATATAGACCCGAAGGCTCCGGTACATATCCTTATTATGCCAAAGGACCATATACCTTCCCTTAATGATATTGACCAAGAAAAGAGCGATTTAGTCGGCCACATCTTTATGGTGGCGGCAAAGCTTGCCAGCCAAAAGGGCATTGCCAAAAAGGGTTACAGGGTTGTAAATAACTGCGGTGTTGAAGGAGGACAGTCGGTAGAACATATTCATTTCCACCTGTTAGGTGGACGGAATATGGCCTGGCCTCCGGGCTAAAATATTGACTTGATTTAATACAATGATGTATAATAGTCTATGTCGTTTGTACCGTGAAACGGATACGGCATCGCACCACCCGTAATTACTGTGGAATTGTCGGCAGCGGAGGGAGGGATATTTGGATGTCAGAGATAAAGGTGAGAGTTAATGAGTCCCTTGAGAGTGCCCTTAAGCGTTTCAAAAGGGAATGCGCCAAATCTGGCGTGCTTGCGGAGGTACGTAAAAGGGAGCACTACGAAAAACCAAGTGTTAGAAGAAAGAAAAAATCTGAAGCAGCCAGGAGAAGGAAGTCAAGAAGCCGATATTAGGAAGGTAGGGGAGAAAAATGACCCTAAAGGAAAAGCTTTTATTGGATATGAGGACCGCCATGAAGCAAAGGGATTCCTTCCGCAAAAGCGTACTAACCATGGTGAGGGCTGCTGTGCTACAGATTGAAAAGGACAAGAGGACGGAGCTGGATGACCGGGGCGTGATAGAGGTTATAGCAAAAGAGGTCAAATCCAGGAAGGAAGCACTGAAGATGTTTAAGCAGGGCGGTCGGCAGGACCTTGTTGATAAAAACGAAAAGGAAATCGAAATACTGAGCGAGTATCTCCCTCCCCAGCTTTCGGAGGACGAAATAAGGGCTGCGATAAAGAAGGCCATTGAAAGGACAGGCGCCGAAAGCATGAAGGACATGGGTAAGGTGATGTCGGCCGTTATGCCGGATTTAAAGGGCAGTGCGGACGGAGGTACCGTCAACAGACTGGTTAAGGAACTATTACAATAGCCATTCAAGGCCTGGGACTAATCCCGGGCTTTTTTAATTTGCCCATCTTTATGTTAAATATTGTAGTTAAATGTCTAAGAATGTCTATGGTATAATTTAAGCAGGTATAGCCCTTGGGGTAAAGGGGGTGGGGGTATGAACAGAAACCTTGTGATTGTGCTTGCCGTAACTGTTGTTTTTTCGGCTATTGCTTTGATTCCGAAGGGTTTTTCCCAATGGGACACAAAGCTTGACTACCTGGTGGATGAAAGCGGTAAGAGCATTGAAATAAACATTACCACTCCGGTCTATGTAACATCGGTGCCGTTGGAGGTGTACGATGCTGGGGGCAGCCAGGTTCTTCAAAGGGAAATAGACAGTTATTTCACCAAGAGGGCGGAGAGTACCCGATTTAACCGGTTTATTCTCAATGTGCCCCTTCCCGAAAGCACTCCGGTAAGAGTGGTACTCTTTCCCGGAACCACCATGGAAAGGTCTTATATTTTGACCAGTCCCCAGGTTGAAGTCGATTTGGATGAAGGCAGAGCCAGGGCATACCTCGAGGAGAACAGTATCCTTAACCTGACCATGGTTAACGGAGATACTGCTGCCGAGTATTCCCTCGTATCTGCAATAGAAGGATGGCACAGCCTGGATATAGGCAGCCTGCCCGACAAGCTTATGCAGCCGGGGTCTACCCTTTATTTCACCATTACGCTACCGGGGGGCCTAAGCACAACTGTTACAAGATATGTACCGCAGGTGTTTGTGGACGCAGGCACAGGGTATACCAATATTAAGGGAAAGGGCGTAAGCGGGCAATTGCCGCGGATTGGGATATACAACAGTGGCGGTGCTTTGAAATACAGGACCGGTCAGGCTGTCCAGTTTAAAGAGGGAGAGTTCCTTTTCCAGGAAAGCTTGGACGGTAGCAGGAGGGAGATAAAGGACGGCGACAGGCTTGTTTACAAGGAAGAGGGTTACAGCTTCAGGTTTGATTTGCCGTACTTTTTTGCTGCGTACAATCATGAGGAAAACATCATATCGGGTACCGTATCAAGGCGGGGAAAGGTTGTGTTTCGGGTGGGTTCACAGTTCCTTGAGGCGGTTCCGGACGAAAAGGGAAGGTTTACCATTGCCCTTGACCAGCCGGTAGATATAACCCGGCTCATAAACGTAAGGGGTGGGTACATTTCGCCCGCCGGAAACGAATACTGGAAGATGTTTGACTGGGGGCATCTTGTTAAAGCAACTCCATTCTTTACCGGTTCACAGTTTAATATAAGGGTCATGTCCTACAACATACATCACGGCATTTCACAGAGTGGGAAGCTGGATATTGAAAAAATAGCAGAGGTGATACGGGAAAGCGGTGCCCAGTTAGTGGGGCTGCAGGAGGTGGACAACCGTTTCGTAAGGAGCTTATTTCGCGACCAGGCCAAGGAATTGGCAGAGATGCTGGATATGCATTATTACTTTGGTGAAAACTTCACTCTTTTGGGGGCGGGCTACGGGAATGCGGTGCTGAGTAAGTTCCCAATAGCAAGCGCCAGCAACCTGCAGCTTGACGGCAGGGGGGAGCAGAGGGGTGTAATATCAGCCACCATAGATGTCTACGGCAAAGAGATAAACTTCCTGGTGACCCATCTGTCCCTTAACCGGTCCATAAGGGATACTCAACTGCAGCAGATAAGAAGGTATATTGATATGCTTGAAGATGAAGTTATACTGGTGGGCGATTTTAATTCCACCCCCGAGGACGGGGAAATAATGTATATTGAGAGAAAGCTCAAGGAAGCGGCCAAGGAACTGGGTAGGGAGGACCTCTATACCTTCGTTGGGCGGAACGGGACAAGGACACGCATTGACTATATATTCCTTTCGCCGGAGATAACGGTGTCCGACATATGGACGATAGATTCCGATGCTTCCGACCACCTACCGCTGCTGGCGGATATAGGGATAAAGGATATTTAGTGGCTAGGGAACACACCGCTGCTGTTAGTGGTAAGGCGATACACAGCACTGTGATGTGAGAGGTGAGAAGTCAGAAGTGGGTTTTTAAGTATTGCTTCGTAGAAATACTAAAACTCCCACTTCCGGTATCTCACATCCCACTGCCCATATGAATGTCCCTGATTGATAAGCTTTCGGGTTAGGGGGCACACCGCTTTGCAGATGGCGGAACAAAGTTGACAGATAACAGGTCAAAGAAACTGAGAATTGCCAACTACGAACTACTGACTACGAACTACTGACTACGAACTAC
>JAAYJF010000090.1 GCA_012523075.1 Clostridiales bacterium
ATGAGCTGCAGCTTTTGAAACTGCCTCTTGAGCCGGGTACGAAGTGGGAGCAGAGGGTGGATACAGACGGGGAGGAGGCCGTTCTTAACGCTGAGATATTATCAGCGGAAATTGAGGAAGAGGAAGGTCCCGTTGTATACAGGGTAAGGTATAGCGTGCCCATGGAGGGAATGCCGGAGGGCACTTATGTAGAAGAGCGTGCCTTTGCCGAAGGGACAGGTGTTGTCTATTATGCGAGGACTTTAGGGAAAAAATATGATTTTATGTTCGAATATTTCATCTTCCAGCCTGAAAGTGATTAGCCTTACAAATAATGATATTGATTGTGAAGGCAAAAACAGTTATAATATTATCACGGCAGTGAGCGGGTATAGCTCAATGGCAGAGCACCGGCTTCCCAAGCCGGAAGTGCGGGTTCGATCCCCGTTACCCGCTCCACTCTTGGGGCGATAGCTCAGTTGGGAGAGCGCTACCTTGACATGGTAGAGGTTTCGCAGGTTCGATCCCTGTTCGCCCCACCACATTAATCCCCTGTTGCAGGGGATTTTTTTATAAGAAGACCGATAAAGTATCGCCCAAAACGGGCTATGAAACAGGATTATGGTAAAATATCAATAATTCAAAGAACTTATTCTCGATGGCGGTCGCAGAAACCCGCCTTAAAAAACAAGGGGGAAATATCATGAATAACAGAATAATGATAAAGATGATGGCTCGGGGTGCCATGATAGCGGGGATATATGCAATACTAACAATATCCTTTGCTCCGATAAGCTATGGCCCGTTGCAAGTTCGCATATCAGAGGCGCTGACAGTATTACCTTTTCTGTGGCCCGAAGCTGTGATGGGGTTGTTCGTAGGATGCATAACGGCCAATTTCTTAGGGGGCCTCGGGATATGGGATATCGCGCTGGGCAGTACGGCAACATTAATTGCCGCATGGCTTACATCAAAAACGACAAAACCGTGGTTGGCTCCATTGCCACCGGTGCTGATTAATAGTGTAATAGTAGGTGGCTATCTATCGTTACTGTATAATATACCCTGGTGGTCGACTATGACGTATGTGGCGGTTGGGCAGGCAGTCGCATGTTATCTGTTAGGGCTCCCTTTACTCCACCTGATGTTAAATAGCAAGAAGGGATAGCAAAAATTTGCTCTTATTTATAAGGTTTTCAGAGCAATATAAGAAATTGAGTAATGGATAGGAGATGCAGGGTTATTAACTAACGCATATTTTTTGATAATTACATTTTTTTCTAAAGGACTTTTTGGCTTTGTGTTTAATTAATAAAGTGGAACAATTTTCATTATTCGTTTGACTTTTTCGGAGGTAAATAATGAAGAAAGCGCTTACTAAAACACGGGAGAGCCATATAACCGTCGTGCTGATTTCCGGTCCCGACGAAGAGATAAAAAAGGTCCGGCTAAGCAAGCCGTTCCTGAAATCAACCGCATTTTTAACCGCTATTTTTTTGTCATACAGCATTGCCCTTTCAACGGGCTATTTGTACCTTGACCAAAACCACAAGACCGCCTTGGCCAGGATTGAGCATCTTAAGGAAGATAATCAGAGACAAAGCGTGGAAATAGCCGGGCTGTACAATTACAGCGACAGGGTAAGGAACAAGATGGAGGAACTCATTGAGTTTGACGGCGAAGTAAGGAGCATGGTGGGCTTAAAGAGTGAAAGCGATAAGCGGCTGGAGGAGTTCCAGCAGGAGCTGCAGGAGAAGTTTCGCGGTATCCTGGTGGCTTCAAGGGGCGAAAGCATGACGAGGCTTTCGGGGCTTGAAAAGGCCGAGCTCGCAGAGGCGAGGATGACTCCCACCGTGATGATGAGTTCTATAAACAATCTGGACCATTCGGTGGAGGTTTTGTCGGGGCAAATGGATATACAACAGGAGGAGATGGACAAACTGCTGTCCGAAGTGGATGCCAGGCTGAAGTATCTTGAAGCCAGGCCTACCTTCCTGCCGGTTTCCGGTAGAATTACTTCGCGGTTCGGGAACAGGAGGCATCCCTTTACCAGGAGACACGATTTCCACGGAGCGGTGGATATAGCCGCCCGGTCGGGCACAGCTATAAGGGCACCGGGCAAGGGAGTTGTGACCTTCTCGGGGAGGCAGAGCGGATACGGCAATATGGTGGAGATAAACCACGGGTACGGTATAAAGACCCGTTATGCGCATAATAGTTCCAATGTTGTCAAGAAGGGGGACAGGGTCTCGAAGGGGCAGACAATCGCCAGGGTGGGCAGCACCGGAATCAGCACCGGCCCCCACGTCCACTTTGAAATCGAAGTGAACGGGAAGCTGGTGGACCCGATTAAATTTGTAAACAGCGATACATAGGTTTTACCCCTTGACAAGTGCCACTATTTGTAGCATAATATTCTTTAAAATTATCTTTAGATAGTGGCCATGAAGGGGAATAGTATGCGGGAGCCAATTTCAAGAGAGCCGGTGGAAGGTGCGAACCGGTATGCGGTCTCGGCGGAATCCGCCCCGGAGCTTTAGAGGTGAAACAAAAGTAGTTTCTGACGGCTAACCCCGTTAAAGGTTACGAGATTGCCAGCGAGCAAAATTAGGTGGTACCGCGTGGGTTATTACCCCCGTCCTATAATGGACGGGGGTTTTTAATATTTTTCAACATGAAAGGAAGCGATTGTTTTGAAAAAAAAGCTAATGACACCGGGGCCCACACCGCTGCCTCCGCAGGTTGTAGAAGTCCTGGGGCAGCAGGTCCTGCACCACAGGACAAGGGAATACGCCGATGTGTTTGCAAGTCTTAACAGCGGCCTTAAATATGTATTCGCAACCCATTACCCGGTTGTGACCCTTACCGCCTCTGGCACCGGCGGCATGGAAGCCGCCGTGGTAAACTGTTTTCGTCCGGGGGACAGGGTACTGCTTGTGTCCGCCGGGGTGTTCGGGGATAGGTTCTACGATATATGCCGTAGCATGGGCTTTGACGTGACAAAACTGGAGGTGCCCTGGGGAAAGGGTATAGGCGCCGGGGAAGTGATGGAGCGGCTTACCCCTGATACCAGGGGCGTTATAGTAACCCACAATGAGACCTCCACCGCTGCCCGAAGCGATATAGAATCCATAGGAAAGGCCCTTAAGGGAACCGGTGCATTATTCATAGTGGATGCGGTAAGCTCCCTGGGCGGTATGGAGGTACGGCCGGAAGAGTGGGGCATAGACATAGTGGTCACCTCCTCCCAGAAGGCCCTTATGTGTCCGCCGGGGCTTACGTTCCTCTCTATAAGCCAGAGGGCGATGGAGGCAGCACAGGGCAATACCTCCCGCCGCCATTACTGGGACCTGTGCAAGGCGGTGGACTTCTTAAACAAGCAGCCGCCGCAGCACCCTTTTACCCCGGCGGTGAATATAGTCATGGCTTCCCTTGCGGCGGTTACACTTATACAGGAAGAGGGATTGGAGAATGTATGGCTAAGGCATAAAAGAATGGGCAAAATGGCCCGGGAAGGGCTAAGAGCCATGGGGTTGGAACCCTTCGCCGACGAAAGGTACGTCTCCGATACACTGACAGCGGTTAAGGTGCCGGAGGGTATTGACGCACAGGAAATAATAAGACGAATGGAAGAGGACTTCGGCATAATAATAGCGGGAGGCAACAGGAGTTTAAAGGGTAAGATAATAAGAATTGCCCATATGGGATATATATCCGAAGGGGACGTTTTAGATACGCTTAAGGCCCTGGAAGGGACCCTTGCGGGGCTGGGACTGCCGGTGGATGAAGGAAAGGCCTATACGGCAGCAAGAACGATAATGGATATTAGGGGGTAGAGAGCAATGAAGGTAATAGTAACCGAAAGGATAGCCGAGGCCGGTATAGAAAGGCTTAAGGAAAAGGCGGAGGTTGACGTAAGGCTGAAGATTGAAAGGGATGAGCTGCTGGCCATTATAAAGGACTATCACGGGATTGTTGTACGAAGCGCCACCAAGGTGGATGCGCAGCTGCTCGCGGCGGCCAAAAATCTGAAAGTTGTGGGCAGGGCGGGTAACGGTATTGACAATATAGACCTAGACGCCGCCACCGCAGCGGGGGTGGTGGTGGTGAACACCCCCGAGAGCAATTCGGTTTCCGCCGCCGAGCATACCATAGGCTTGATGCTTGCGTCCTGCCGCAACACATGCAGCGCAAATAGGCACATCAAGTCGGGCAAATGGGACCGCAGCCCCTTCAAGGGCAACGAACTGCACGGCAAGACGGTGGGCATAATAGGCCTGGGCAGGATTGGAGGGCTGGTGGCCACAAGGCTTTTGGCCTTCAATATGAGGGTAATAGCCTACGACCCTTATATTCCGGACGAAAGGTTTAAAATACTGGGCGCACAAAAGGCGGAAAAACTGGAGGACCTTTTAGCGGAGGCAGACATTATTACCGTACACACACCCAGGACTGAAGAAACCATGGGCATGCTGGGCGAAAGGGAAATTGCCCTTATGAAGGACGGGGTAAGGCTTGTAAACTGTGCAAGGGGCGGTATCATCCAGGAAAAGGTGCTATGCAGCGCCCTGGAAAGCGGAAAAGTGGCCAGTGCCGCTCTTGACGTGTTCGAGCAGGAGCCCTGTCCGGATAATCCGCTGTTTGCCTTTGAAAACACCGTGGTTACCCCGCACCTGGGAGCGGATACCTTTGAGGCGCAGAACAAGGTTGGAATAAACATAGCCGAGCAGGTACTGGATGCCCTGGAAGGAAAGCTTGTTACAAACGCCGTCAACATGCCCAGCCTACCGGATAAGGATATGGATTACTTAAAACCCTATATGCTGCTGGCGGAAAAGCTGGGCCGGCTGTACTACCAATTGGAGAAAAGGCCAATAAACAGGGTGGAGATAAAGTACCGCGGCGGTATCGCCGAGCACAAGACGGGGCCCCTTACCCTTGCCTACCTTAAAGGACTGCTGGAACCGGTGGTGAAGGATAGGGTAAACTATGTAAATGCAAAGCTTCTGGCAAAGAGCAGGAGCATAGACGTTCTGGAGAGCCTGGACAGCTCGGCCAGTGAGTATACCGATTTGATCGAGGTAAAGGTGGGCAACGGAAACGGTGCCTTTACCATGGCGGGTACGCTGTTTGGAATGCGAGAACCAAGGATAGTGGAACTCAACGGTTATAAAATAGACATGGAGCCGGCGCCTTACATGCTCCTTGTAAGGAATGAGGATAAGCCGGGGGTTATAGGCTGTATAGGAACCATAATGGGGGTTGGCAAAATAAATATTGCCACCATGAGGGTTAGCAGGAACTCCAGGGGCGGCAAAGCCCTTATGGTTATCAACGTGGACGGGGTGGTACCGAAGGACGTTCTGGATATGGTCAAAAAGGTGGACGGTATAACCGATGTCAACTTTATAAAGCTGTAGTATTTTTGGTATAATATCTATAGGCAAAGCCGAAATTGTTTTGACTTTCAGGGCAAGCAGAGATTAAGAGGGGACAGGGATGAAGGTTAACAGGGCTATTGACGGGGACTATGCGATAATAGACGTCCGTTCGCCGGGGGAATATCAAAGGGGTACCATACCCGGTGCAGTTAACATACCCCTTTTTGATGACGAGGAGCGGGCGCTCATCGGTACATTGTACAAAAAAGAGGGCACCGAAGAAGCCAAAAAACGCGGAATAGAAGTGGTATCCGGAAAACTGGCCGATATATACCGCCAAATTGGCGATGTGGAGCGCCAGGGAAAGGAAATGGTGGTGCTGTGTTCAAGGGGAGGCATGCGGAGTGGTTCCCTTGTGCAGCTGCTTTCCTCGCTGGGCCACAGGGTGCACCAGCTGGAGGGAGGTTACAAGCAGTACAGGAGATACGTTTTGAAGAGTCTGGATGACCTTATCGGTTCAAAAAGGGTTGTGGTAATACACGGCAATACCGGCACCGGCAAGACGGAGCTGCTTAAAATGCTGCGAGATAAAGGCTTCCCCTCGGTGGACTTTGAGGACATGGCCAACAGCCGGGGCTCCATATTCGGCACGGTGGGGCTGGGGGCACCCCGGTACCAGAAGGCCTTTGAAGCGCTGCTGTTTAACCGGCTGAGGGAGATTGAAAAGGACTATATTGTAGTGGAATCCGAAAGTCCAAGGGTGGGAAGGTCATACCTTCCCAAAAAACTGGTGGAAGGCATGAGAGCAGGGGTCCACATACTGGTGGAATGCTCGCTGGAGAAAAGGATAAGGCGGATAGTGGACGAGTACACAGGGCTCCAGGGGGACGACGTTCTGGAAGAAATTCGTGATTCCATAACAAGGCTTAAGGGAGAACTGGGAAAAAGAAGGACCGATATCCTTCTTGCCCTTTTGGACCGAAGGGACTACGATGAAATAGTGAGGGTTTTGCTGGTAGAGCACTACGACCCCAGGTATGACCATTCGGAAAAGAATTACGACTTTTCATTAAGGCTAGGAAGTGATAACCTCGAAGAATGCGCAGAGGTTATAGCGGAATTTTTGGAGAATCTGGAAGGCTTGCGGCGATAAATGACTGCTACGGCAGGACGGTATTAAAGCCGGCATTTTGAGATATTTGAAATATCGGAGGGATTACCGATGAGGGGGATGAAGTTTTTAACAAGGACTGCGCTAATACTGGCGCTTACGGTGGGGTTCCAGTCCTTAAGGCCATATATTTCGCTGCCCCCGCCGATGTCAAATTACATAATAGGCAGCCTTGTTAACGCATCCCTGGCGGCAGCATCGGTGCTGGTGGGGGCATGGAGCGGATTACTGGTAAGCATCCTGGCACCGGTTGTTGCCCTCATGCAACAACACATTGTTTTTCCGTGGCTGGTACCCATTATAGCTGGGGGTAACGCCCTATACGTGCTTATACTGGCCTGGTGGTACCGTAGGAACAAACCTTTAGCCATAGTCCTTGCTTCGGCGGCCAAGTTTTTATTCTTGTACTATCTGGTGATGGCGGCGGTAAACATACTGGTGGTACCGCAGCCGGCGGCGGGTGCCTTAAGCCTTATGTTCGGCTGGTCCCAGCTAATAACGGCGATGGCGGGCGGGTTTGTAGCGCTACCGGTAATTAAAAGAATTAGAACATAAGAGGGTATTGATATGCCGGTATTGAGGTTATATAATTAAATATATACAACAATATTACATATTGCAGGTGCCCCGTGAAGGGGAGAATAGGGAACCGGGTGCAAGTCCCGGGCGGACCCGCCACTGTAATGCCAAGCCCGGCCGGAAAGGACGCCACTGGGCAGTATGCCCGGGAAGGTACGGCCTTGGAGCGATGAAGCAAGAGCCAGGAGACCTGCCTGCAAGTTAAGAATGTCGGTGGGTGACGGTAAAGCTCACAGTTCTTTTGAACTGTGAGCTTTTTATATCCCGGAGCATAAAAAATCAAAGGAGGTACTAGGCTTATGGAGCTATTAAAAAAAACAGTTGAAGGAATCAAACCTTTAGACCAGGGCAGCATGAGTAAGGCAAGAGAAAGGGTGGACAACCTTACCAAACCCCGGGGCAGCCTGGGAAGGCTGGAGGAAATAGCGGTGCGTCTGTGCGGTATAACCGGCAGCATAACGCCGGATGTGGGCAAAAAAGCGGTACTTGTCATGGCGGCGGACAACGGCGTCTGCAGCGAGGGCGTGGCGGCCTATCCCCAGCAGGTGACAGCTTTGATGGCAAAGGGTATGGCGGAGGGTACCGCGGGGGTGGCGGTGTTTGCCAGAATCGTCGGTGCCCATCTGAAGGTTTTCGACCTGGGCATGATAGAGCCGGTTGACCACAGCGCTATTATCAACAAAAGGATAAGGCCGGGCACTGCCAATATGGCTAAGGGACCGGCCATGGAAAGGAATGAAGCGGTGCAGGCCATAGAAACCGGTATACAGGCGGTTTTTGATGCGGCGGATTCGGGGTATCGGATGGTGGCCCCCGGCGAGGTTGGTATCGGCAATACCACCTCTGCCAGCGCTGTGCTGGCAGCCCTGGAGGGCCTTAGCCCATCATTGACCACCGGCAGGGGAGCGGGCCTTGACGATGCCGGACTTTCCGGTAAAATAGAGGTGGTGAAAAGGGCCATTGCCACAAACAAGCCGGACCCAACAGACGCAGTGGACATAATTAGCAAGGTGGGTGGCCTTGACATAGCCGGCATGACAGGTATTTACCTAGGGGCTGCAAACAAAAGGATACCGGTTATAATAGACGGGTTTATATCGTCGGTGGCGGCCCTGGCGGCGGTAAAGTTAAATCCCCTTTCACTGGAATATATGTTTCCCTCTCACCTAAGCGCCGAGAAAGGCGGCGGACCTGCCCTGGAAAGGCTTGGCCTTAAGCCCTGCTTTGACCTGAGCATGAGGTTGGGAGAGGGAAGCGGTGCGGTGCTTATGTTTTATATAATAGAGGCGGCGGCCGCGGCCCTTATGCAGATGAAGACCTTTGAAGAGGCGGGGATAAAAGCGGAAAGGGGACACACCGATTTTTGAGGGTAATCCTTTCTGGGTATGTCCCCAATTAAGGGTATAATATAGGCAAAGCTAGTTTTTGCCCATGAAGGAAGGTGCGGTTTTGAAGGTACTGCTTACCACGCTTAATTCCAAGTTCATACATTCTTCCCTGGCCCTTAGATATCTCAGGGCATACTGTAGCGACAAGCCATGGGACCTAAGGCTGCGGGAGTTTACCATCAACCATTCCATTCATACCATCACCGGGGAGATTTTCAGGGAAAACCCGGACGTAGTGGCATTTTCGTGCTATATATGGAACATAACCGAGACGCTGACGCTTGCCCGGAGAATAAAGCAGGTTATGAAGGATACTCTGATAATACTAGGAGGGCCGGAGGTATCCTACGATGACCGCAGCCTTATGGAGCAGGGCCCCTTTATCGACTATATAGTTAGGGGTGAGGGGGAGGCCACCTTTAGGGAGCTTATGGAATATATAATAGAGGGCAGGGGGAGCCTTAAGGATATCCCAGGGATAACCCACAGAACACCGGGGGGCATCATCCAAAACAACCCCCGGGACCTTATGCGCGACCTTTCTTCTATTCCTTTTCCCTATAGCTTGGACCGGGATATGCGAAACAAAATAGTGTATTACGAGGCTTCCAGGGGTTGTCCCTTCCGGTGTTCCTACTGCCTCTCCTCCACCGTAAATGGAGTAAGGTTCTTCCCGGTACAAAGGGTGAAGGAGGACCTGGACCGTCTTGTAGCGATGGGGGTAAAGCAGGTTAAGTTTGTGGACAGGACCTTCAACTGCAAAGGGGACTTTTCCCGGGAAATATTCAACCACCTTATGGAAAGGGGAGGCGATACAAATTTTCACTTTGAAATATCCGCCGACCTTTTTGATGACAGCCTAATAAAACTCCTTGCCGGAGCACCGCCAGGCCTTTTCCAGTTTGAGGTGGGGGTGCAGACAACAAACCCGAAGGTTTTAAGGGAAATTGGGCGTAGCACCCGGCTTGGGGAATTGTTTCGGAATGTAAGGAGCATTTCGGAGCGCAAAAACATTCACCAGCATCTTGATATTATTGCGGGGCTTCCGGGAGAGGACATGGACTCCTTTGAAAGGTCCTTCAACGATGTTTATGCCCTGGAGCCGGATATGCTGCAGCTTGGCTTTTTAAAGCTTTTAAAGGGTTCGGGTATAAGGGAAAGGGCAAAAAGATACGGGTACGTTTTTACCGCGGAGCCTCCCTACGAGGTTCTATCAAACAACTGGATGGATTATGGGGACATAAGGCGGCTCAAGTTAATGGAGGAGGTTTTCGAATATTATTATAACAGCCACCGTTTTGACAATACGCTTAGGGCGGCTATCACCCATTCCACGGCAGGCCCCTTCGCATTCTTTAAGAAGCTTTCGGAATACTGGGCAAAGCAAGACCTGCATCTAAGAAACCATAGCCGAAAGGACCTATATTCCATTCTTTACGGGTACTGCCAAAAACATACCGACATACCGGCATTGCTGATAAACGAGCTGCTCAAGCTCGATTTCCTTCTAAGTGAAAGAAGTCCGGTTCTGCCGCCGCCTATCAGAAGGGCTCAGACGCCTTCCTTTAAACAGAGATGTTTTGATTTCCTTAAGAATCCCGAAAACGTCAGGG
>JAAYJF010000161.1 GCA_012523075.1 Clostridiales bacterium
CGCTACGGGGGGAGTACCAGCTCCTGCCCAGCCTGCCCCTTCCGCCCGACTGCTCCTCCGCCACCACGACGGTGCCCTCCTGCTGCTTTTGGGCAATCTCCTTTGCCAGTGTACTGGTGGAGGTCAGCCTTTCCCTGTGGATAATATTTCGTCCCAGTACCGAGGTTTTAAGCAGAGGATACACCTCCTCCGGGGTTAATACGTCCGGAGAGGCCAAAAGCCTGTACCCCCTGTTTGAAACCGCCCCTATTTGATAACCCTGCTTTTTTAGGGCGTTTATATACTTCCATACCGCCGTCCGGCTTATTCCCAGCTTTTCGCTTAAGTCTTGGCCGGAAATGTATCCTTCTTTATTTTCAATTAGTTTCTTAAGTATGCTTTCCTTCAAGGGGTAAACCTCCTGGTAGTTCGTTGTTGGTAGTCCGCGGATTGCTACTACTCTTGTATTATCAATTATACCAGATTATTTATGCTTTCAAATAATCTAATATGTAATACTATTAGTACGTTGTATCTAGAATCAAACAGGTGGCGTTGTGATACGCCACCTGTTTTTGTTTCTTTTAACCAAATATCGAAAGCAGTACCCCCGCTGCAACGGCAGAGCCTATTACGCCGGCAACGTTGGGCCCCATGGCGTGCATCAGCAGGAAGTTGGACGGGTTTTCTTTTTGTCCTACCACCTGTGATACCCTGGCAGCCATAGGTACCGCCGATACGCCGGCGGAACCTATTAGCGGGTTAACTTTGCCGCCAGATAACTTATACATTATCTTGCCGAAAATTACTCCGCCCGCGGTGCCCATACCAAAGGCCAGCACTCCCAGCACTATTATCTGGATAGTCTGAAGCCTTAAAAAAGTTTCGGCTGTTGCGGACGCACCAACGCTTACGCCAAGGAATATAGTTACTATATTAATGAGTTCGTTGGCCGCGGTCTTGGTCAACCTTTCAACCACTCCGGATTCCTTGAATAGGTTACCCAGCATAAGCATTCCCACAAGCGCCGCCGCTGAGGGCAACACCAGGGATACGGCTATGGTCACTATTATTGGGAAAAGTATCTTTTCGGTCTGTGATACCGGTCGTAGCTGATCCATTTTGACCATGCGCTCCTTCTTGGTGGTCAGCGCCTTCATTATAGGAGGCTGAATAATAGGTACAAGGGCCATGTAGGAGTATGCCGCCACCGCAATGGGGCCAAGCAAATGGGGCGCCAATTTTGAGGTCAAATATATGGCCGTCGGACCGTCGGCACCGCCTATTATTCCTATGGAGCCAGCTTCCGGACCGGTAAACCCAAGGAGTATCGCGCCTATAAAGGTTGTGAATATTCCAAGCTGCGCCGCCGCGCCAAGAAGAAGGCTCTTGGGGTTTGCGATCAATGGACCGAAGTCGGTCATTGCCCCTATGCCCATAAATATTATCGGCGGGAATATGCCAAGGCGGTTGCCTTGGTAAAAATACTTCAAAAGTCCGCCGGGCTGTATATCCGACTGTTCGGTTATTACCATAATCTGTTTCCCGGCTTCCTGTATCAGCTCTATAGGCTGATGGGTTACCTGATCACCCATGAGGTTTGCCAGGGGCAGGTTTGACAGCAACATACCAAAGGCTATTGGCACAAGTAAAAGGGGTTCATATTTCTTTACTATGGCCAGATACAGCAATATGCAGGAAATGCCCAGCATTATAAGGTGTGGTATGTCTAGGCCGACAAAACCCGTATCCTGTATGAATTTTACCAATATTTCCAACATAGGAGTGACTCCTTTCTTAGGATTGTTCTACTTAAGGGATACAAGCACGTCTCCTGCATTAACCGATGCGCCTTTGCTCACATTAACCGAAGCCACCGTGCCATCGGCGGGTGCAAATATTTCGTTTTCCATCTTCATTGCTTCCAGCACCACCAGTACGTCACCGTTCTTTACGCTGTCCCCTTCCTTAACCTTTACATCAAGGATGGTGCCCGGCATGGGCGCGGTTACGGTATTACCTCCCGCAGGGGCATGAGCCGGAGCAGCTGGTTTAGCTGCAGGGGCAGGAGCCGGAGCTGCAGGAGCTGGAGCCGGAGCAGCTGGTTTAACTGCAGGGACCGGAGCAGCAGCGTTACCATCCTTTACTTCTTCCACTTCTACCTGGTAGGTGTTGCCGTTTACGGTTATATTAAACTTTTTCATTCAAGGGTTCCTCCTTAATAATGTTGTATTGAGTGTTGGGACAAAGCTCTATTTCGATGTGAGAGGTGAGAGGCGGGATTTTAGTATTGCTTTTAAAAAACGCCCGGATTCCAAATTCACACTTCCCGTTTCCCACATCCCAAACGATTGATCCCATTAATGTTTCATGCTTCTGCTTGCCATTAATTCAGACCGGCCGCTTAGACACCATATTGGAGCGGTCTCGGGCATACGAACTATATTTCGTATCACAAGGTCGGAGGGTTCAACTCCCATATTGGCAGCTACCGCCGCAGCTATCACCGCCACAAGTTCAAGGTCCGAACCATCATCGGTCGCTGATGCAGCCGCTGGCCTGGAAACCTCCGCCGGTGTGGAATTTAGCGGTGCCGTATCCTTTACCGGAGCGGCGGTATTTGACGGAGTTTTGTATACCACCTTCTCCATCACTTTTATTATTACCATCAATAATACCAGTATTATGAATACGACAAACATGCCCAGCATCGTCACCTGAAGACTTTCAAATAAACTTACGGTTTCACCAAACAATTATTTCACCTCTTTACACTGGTAAATTGCCGTGCTTTTTGGCAGGCCTTAATTCCCTTTTGCCCTGCAGCATGTCAAGGGCTGATATTATCCTCTGCCGTGTAGTGGAGGGTATTATTACATCATCGACATAGCCGCGACTTGATGCCACGTAGGGGTTGGCAAACCTGTCCTTGTACTCGTCTATTTTGGCCTGTCGTGTACCCGCCGGGTCATCCGAAGCTTCTATGTCTTTTCTGAATATTATGTTTGCAGCGCCCTCCGGACCCATTACCGCTATTTCTGCGCTGGGCCATGCCAACACCACATCGGCGCCTAGGTCCTTACTGCACATTGCCAGGTATGCGCCGCCGTAAGCTTTCCTGGTTATAAGGGTTACCTTGGGCACAGTAGCTTCCGAATAGGCGTATAGCATCTTGGCACCGTGGCGTATTATTCCGCCGTATTCCTGGTTTGTACCGGGCAAAAATCCGGGTACGTCCACCAGGTTCAGAACGGGGATATTGAACGCGTCACAGGTTCTTATAAACCTGCCCGCCTTATCGGAGGCGTTTATATCGAGGCAACCGGCCAGTATCTTGGGCTGGTTGGCAATTATACCTACGCTCCTGCCGCCCATCCTAGCAAAACCGGTTATCATGTTAAGGGCATAGTAGGCCTGGACCTCGAAGAATTCGCCGTTATCCGCTATTAATCTTATTACTTCCTTCATGTCATAGGGCTTGTTTGGGTTGTCCGGCACAATATCATTTAAGGCTTCCTCCATACGGTTTATATCGTCCGCCGTGTCAAACACCGGCGCCGATTCCATGTTGTTGGAGGGTAAAAAGCTTAGAAGAGTTTTAATATCCTCTATACACTGCTTTTCATCCCGGCTCATAAAGTGGGCCACACCGCTTATGGTGTTGTGGGTCTTGGCGCCGCCCAGTTCCTCGGAGGATACATCCTCGCCGGTCACAGTTTTAATCACCTGGGGCCCCGTTATGAACATCTGGCTGGTCTTATCCACCATAAACACAAAATCTGTCAGTGCCGGCGAGTATACCGCACCGCCAGCGCAGGGACCCATTATCACCGATATCTGGGGTATTACACCGGAGGCTATAGTGTTGCGATAGAATATCTGCCCGTATCCGGACAACGCGTCCACGCCTTCCTGTATCCTTGCTCCACCAGAATCATTTATACCCACCACCGGTGCTCCCGCCTTCATTGCCATATCAAGCACCTTGCATATCTTCTTGGCGTGCATTTCCCCGAGGGAGCCGCCTAAAACCGTAAAGTCCTGTGCATAAGCATATACCAGCCTGCCATTAACCGTGCCGTAGCCGGTTACCACACCCTCTGCCGGGGCTTTTGTGTTTTCCATGCCCAGCTGGTTGCACCGGTGTTCTACAAAGGCGTCCATCTCAACAAAACTGCCTTCGTCCATCAGAAGGCCCATCCTTTCCCTGGCGGTTAGCTTGCCCTTTTCATGCTGCTTCTCTATCCTCTTTTGGCCACCGCCCTCCATAATTTTCTCTTTTCTGTCCTGAAGGTCCTGTAACTTATCACCTATCATCATTATACCTCCATGAATATTAGATTTACTTCCTTTCGCACAGTTCGACAAGTACACCGTGGGTACTCTTTGGGTGTAAGAACGCGATTTGTGCTCCGCCAGCGCCGTACCTCGGCTCTTCGTCTATTAGCCTTATTCCCTTCTGACGCATCTCATCCAGGGCATCTTTTATGCTTTCAACCCTGAAAGCGATATGCTGTATACCTTCCCCCTTCTTTGCTATAAACTTAGCTATAGGCCCGTCCGGCTGGGTGGACTCAAGCAACTCAATCTCTGTATCCCCTACGGGTAGAAAAGCAACTTTCACCTTTTGGTCCTCCACCACTTCAATGCCTTCAAGCTTCAAGCCTAAAACCTCATTATAAAATTTTAAAGTTTCATCCAAATTACTAACGGCTATACCTATATGGTCTACCCTTGTTACCATTTTTGCACCCCCTTATTGTGAGGTGAGAAATGAGAGGTTGGAGGTAAGATTTAGTACTGCTCCGGAGCATTACTGAAACTCACACTTCCCTTATCGCATTTCCCACTTCTCAGATATTTGGTCCCGGTTAGCCCGTGTTTTTTGTAAAACAACTGTGGTTAGTCGTTTATTCCTTAATCCTGCTCAAAATCTCATCGGCGGCGGTGTAAATATCCATATCCTTTGATACTATACGTTCCACCAAATCGTCCACCGTGAAGCCTTTGTCAGATTTCTTCAGAATGAATTCCATCACCCTGTCACTTACAAGGCTTACCAGTTCCTGTTTAGTATTTCTTAACCTTCTGCTGGCAAGCTCGCCGGAACTCTGCAGGTAATCCCTGTGGCTTTGAATCTTTTCCAAAAGGTCATCTATACCGAAATTGTCCACCGCTACAACCTTGCTGATAGGGGGCCGCCATTCCTTGTTTTCGTTTAAATCCAGCATCATTTCAATCTCGATCTTGGTCCGGTCGGCGCCGTCCAGGTCTGCCTTATTGATGGCAAACACGTCCCCTATTTCCATTATCCCTGCCTTAATGGCCTGTATATCATCCCCAAGACCCGGCATCATAACCATCACCACCGTGTCGGCGGTTTTTACAATATCCACTTCGGACTGTCCAACTCCAACCGTTTCGATGAATATATAGTCTTTACCGAAAATGTCCAGAAGTCTCACGGCGGTCTGGGTAGCCCTGGACAGCCCTCCAAGATGGCCCCTGGTTCCCATGCTTCTTATGAAAACTCCGGGGTCTGTAAACAGGTCCTGCATCCTTATCCTGTCTCCAAGGATAGCCCCTCCTGTAAAGGGGCTTGTGGGGTCCACCGCTATAATACCTATGGTTTTACCACAGTCCCTAAGCGCTTTGGTCAGTTTGCCGGTAAGGGTGCTTTTGCCTGCCCCCGGCGGCCCTGTAATGCCTATAACGTACGCGCCGCCCGTTTTGTCGTAAAGTCCCTTTATCACCCTTGTGGCTTCCGGGTCGTTGTTCTCCGCATAGGTCATAAGCCTTGCCAGAGCTCTGACGTCCCCGGACACCAGTCTCTCCTGTAAGCTCATTGTAGCACCACCTAATGGTTTTTGCCGTTACCTTTTTATGTTCTGTTTAATGAATTGGATTGCCTGGGATGTAGGAGTCCCGGGTGTAAATATTTCAGCTACCCCAGCCTCTTTCAAAGCAGGTATATCGTCGTCGGGAATTACCCCGCCTCCCACCACCAGCATATCATCGGCTCCCTTTTCCTTTAGCATACTCACCACTTTGGGAAACAGATGGTTGTGGGCCCCGGACAGAATGCTCATAGCAACAACTTCGACGTCCTCTTGTATGGCGGTCGCCACTATCTGCTCCGGGGTTTGTCTCAAACCCGTGTATATAACTTCCATCCCGGCATCCCTGAAGGCCCTAGCTATAACCTTTGCACCCCTGTCGTGACCGTCAAGCCCCGGCTTGGCTACCAATACCCTTATGGGTTTATCCATCAAAATCAACCTCCTTAATTATACTGGACACAAACCTTGGTATTAATCTACAGTACGACGGATTGTTTATATTCTCCGAATACTTCCCTTAGTACTCCGCATACCTCGCCTAAGGTTGCGTATTCCCTGACCGCATCCAATATGAAGGGCATCAGGTTTTCGTCGCCTCCGGCGGCTTTCTTAAGACCTTCAAGGGCTTCGCTTACTTTTACGTTGTTCCTTGACTTCCTTAATTCCCCAAGCTTGGCTTTTTGCATTTCGCCAACACGGGGGTCCACCTTAAGCAGCCCTTTGGGAGTCTCCTCTTTAATCTGGAATTTATTAACCCCGACAACCACTCTTTCACCAGATTCAACCTCCATCTGGTACCTATAGGCGCTGTCCTGGATTTCCTTCTGTATAAAACCCTTATCAATGGCTCTGGGTGCTCCTCCCAGTTCATCAATCTTGGCTATATATTCGGAAGCTTCCTTCTCAATTCTATCGGTCATGGCTTCCACATAATAGGATCCAGCGAGGGGGTCCACAGTCTCGGCAACTCCACTCTCGTAGGCTACTATCTGCTGTGTCCTTAGGGCAATCCTGACGGATTCCTCGCTGGGCAGCGCAAGAGCCTCGTCCCTGGAATTGGTATGCAGCGACTGGGTTCCTCCTAGAACGGCAGCCAGAGTCTGAACGGCCACCCGTACGACGTTATTGTCCGGCTGCTGGGCAGTCAGGGTTGAGCCCCCTGTCTGCGTATGGAATCTCAGCATCATGGACTTGGGGTTCTTCGCGTTGAATCTATCTTTCATTATCCTAGCCCACAGCCTTCGGGCAGCCCTGAACTTTGCCACTTCCTCCAGAAGGTCGTTATGGGAATTAAAGAAAAAGGAAAGCCTCGGTGCAAACTCATCCACTTCAAGGCCGGCATTTATCGCCGCCTGGACGTAGGCAATACCATCAGCCAACGTAAAGGCCACCTCCTGGGATGCGGTTGATCCGGCTTCCCTGATGTGGTAACCGCTGATGCTTATGGTGTTCCATTTGGGTACTTGCTTTGCGCAGTACTCGAATATATCCGTTATCAGTCTCATGGATGGCTGGGTGGGGAAAATGTATGTACCCCTGGCGATGTACTCCTTAAGTATGTCGTTCTGTATGGTGCCGTTTAATTTATCCGGAGTAACGCCCTGCTTTTCGGCTACCGCAATATACATTGCCAATAGCACCGCAGCGGGGGCGTTTATGGTCATTGAGGTGCTAACCTTGTCAAGGGGTATCCCGCCAAACAGTATCTCCATGTCTTTAAGCGAGTCTATGGCCACCCCAACTTTGCCTACCTCTCCTTCGGATAATGGGTGGTCGGAATCGTATCCTATCTGGGTGGGCAGATCAAAGGCTACGCTAAGCCCCGTCTGTCCCTGTTCAAGTAGGTACTTATACCTTTTATTGGATTCCTCCGCGGTTGCGAATCCTGCGTACTGTCTCATGGTCCACAGTCTACCCCTGTACATGGTGGGCTGAACACCCCTTGTATAGGGATATTCCCCGGGAAATCCCAAATCTTCAAGATAGTCTAGACCTTCCACATCGTTAGGGGTATAAAGCCTTTGCACTTCCGCATTGGAGCCCGTCACAAAGTTATCTTTACGTTCAGGCCTTTTGGAAAGAAGTTTCTCTAACCTTTGTTCTTCCCAGTCCCGTTTTGCCTTACTTATAACGTCTTGGTTGTCCTTATCCGCCATAATACTTCCTCCTTTTTTGAACAAATATTGAATTGAACGGTAATTCTCCGTGTTGAGGACCTTTTTTTAGTATTTTTAAAGTAGATGCAATAACTACTTCATTTTACTTTAATTTTACCTCATTTCGCTACTATTTTGCAAGTTAAACTTCATAAATTAGCAATGTATACAGGAAAACTTGTGCGACAGTATACATTTTCCTCTGTATTTATAAAAAACTCCTTTGGATACTGGACATCATATATTTTTGCTAATATCTTAATGGTTTTATCTCAAAATTCTGTTTTACAATAAACCTTGTTCTTTATTTGAAAACTATTACTATCTGTGCGGTTTCCCATTACAATCCTCATGATGTCCCTTATGGTTTAGGGAGCTATAATTTTCGGTTTTATAGTTTTTGTCTAACTCTAACTATGGGGTTCTCATTAATTTGCCCTGCCAATTACCCCACCATTATATAATAACACCAAACCCATCGCAGGTCCATTTTTGGAAAATCCTCTGTGCATCTTTCCTAACTTCAACCGGTATAGGGCTTCCACGTGGTTAGAATAAAGCTTCGCCCAATATGGAAAAAAATGTGCTTCAAAAGGACGGTAGCGGTAATCTGCTAGTTCTTCCCTTTATCCGCCCTTTTGGCACATAAGTTAATACTAATCCAAGCCTCCACCGGCCTGAAACAATCCTATTATACTTCAGACCAATTGCCTGCGGACTGAGAAGTATTTGTATCCTCAGGGTCTACTAATACGTCAAGAACTGCCGGCAGATTTTTCAGGCATCTTTCCAGAGCCGGTTTAAATTCTTCCGGCCGGGTAACTCTTTCAGCATAACATCCTAATGCTTCTGCTACACCGGCAAAGTCCTGTGGCTTAATAAAATCAACTCCTAAATAACGCTCATTATACTTATACATTTGCCGGATTTTAATATTTGAAAGGTTAAAATTATTAACTACTACCGATAAAACTTTTATATTCTCTCTTGCTATAGTTTCCAGTTCTTGCATCGTCATGGCAAACCCACCATCTCCCGATATACTAACTACCTGTTTATCGGGATGGGCTAGTTTGACGCCAATCGCTCCCGGCAATCCGAAACCCATAGAACCACTGGTAGGAAATATGAATGTACCGGGTACATATGTTTTAAAATACCATGATGTCCATGATGCAAAGTTCCCTGAATCTAAAACAACATACGCATCCCTTTCCAATGTTTCCCGCAGGTCCTTTAGCAATCTGCCATGGCTAATAGGGCATTTGTCAAAGTCCCTATTATACAAGTCGTCATCCCATTCTCTTACCAGTTTTGAAATAAACTCTATGTTTTCAGTATTATACTGTTTGTCTGTTGCCCCTTCTTTTAAAACATCCAATAAGCATCTTACTCCAGCTTTACAATCTGATACTATTCCAACTGATACAGGATAAATTTTACCGATAACCCTT
Organism: Clostridiales bacterium; assembly: GCA_012523075.1. GTDB lineage: Bacteria > Bacillota > Clostridia > Ch29 > Ch29 > JAAYEV01. The sequence goes on from JAAYJF010000161.1 coordinate 9,430, forward strand.
GGATCGATATCGATATGTATCAGCTTCTTTCCTGCGAAATCCATATTATAGGTATCAGTCGCAAACTCCGAAAATCTGCAACCTATTGCCAAAACTACATCGGCCCATTTAAACGCTTTGCTTGACGCTTTCACCCCGGTAACACCTGTTGGCCCAACATACAAATAATGGTCTTCAGGAATAGGTTTTTTTCTGTACGTTGTAGCCATTGGCATAGAGAATAACTCTGCTAATTCCACCACTTCTTTTGATGCTCCCGCTTGCAAAACTCCCCCACCTGCGATTATCATAGGCCTTTTTGCTTTTAGTATTATTTCAGCCGCCTCTCTAATGCTGGCCGGATTAGGAAAAATATCATATCTACAGAAGTACTGTTGTACGTTTTCAAGTTCACTTATATCAATATCAATTTTCTCTTTAAAGAAGTTGGCAGGAATAGACAGATGAACAGGACCAGGTCTCCCTGACTGCGCAATCCTGAAGGCTTCTCTTAAATATTCCGGAATTCTATTTGCAGTCGGTACTGAAGCCGACCATTTGGTTATTGGTTTAAAAACCGATACAAGGTCAACTTCTTCAAAACAGTCTCTCCCTTTGAATGCTGTGCTTACATCGCCTGAAATTGCAATTACAGGTGTCGATTCTATAAACGCTGCTGTTATTCCGTTTACCAGATTTGTTGCCCCGGGACTTTTTGTCGCCATACAAACCGACGGTTTTCCTGTGGCCCTTGCATATCCATGGGATATGAATGCCGCCGCCTGTTCATGCCTCACCAGTATTACTCTCATACCCGGATCGTCATAACAGGTATCAAGTATCTCCATCAGGCCTCCACCCGGAATTGTACTTATGAAATTAACTTGGTTTTGTTTGAAAAATGATACTACAAACTCAGGGACGCTTATATTCATTATCATGCCTCCTAAGCATCAGTCGTTTTTATTGCATTGGAGCTGTTCACTGCTCTTCTCTTGTAAATGAAAATTACCAATCCTAAAGCAAGACCAATAATATCAGTAAATGGCTCAGGGGTAACCAATAACAATCCACCTATAAGTAAAAGCAATCGCTCTGCTTTACGCAGCTCCACTAATAGCCATCCCCTGAACCCACAGGTAATTAAAACCAAACCTACGAGAGCTGTTAATATTGGAACAATATTATGAATAAAAGGCCCGTATAATAATAACCCTTCTTCATAGGCGAAAACAAATGGAATAATAAAACCGGTAATACCCAATTGTAATCCCATTAAGGCTGTTCTGGTTTGGCTTCCTCCGGAGATTCCGGCGGCAGTATATGAAACGGTAGCTACAGGGGGAGTTAACCCGGCAGTCATACTGAAGAAATAACAGAACAAATGGGAAACCAGTATTGGTAATCCTATTTTCGTCAGCACCGGTGTTAGCAATATTGCAATTATTATATAAGAAGCGACCGCATTTACTCCCATTCCAAGTATCATAGAAGCCATTGCAGTTAATACAAGGGCAATGAATAAGTTCCCGCTGGCAATCCAACTTACAAGAGAAGCAAATTTAAGACCTAATCCTGTAACGGATACCACAGCCACTATAATTCCTGCAGCGGCACAGGCAACTGAAACGACCAGGCAAGTCCTGCCACCAGCTTCAAACCCCTCAATAATCTCCTTGATGCCCATTCGGGTGCTTGGCTTGAACCATGATAACACTATCAAAGATATTATCGCATAGAAGGCCGCTTTCATGGGTGAGAAACCCATTATTAAGCTGCCAAGCAAAACTATCAGAGAAATTACATAGTAATATCCTTCTTTTAATACTTCTCTAGCTCTTTTCTTGGATTGACTTTCCATCGGTCTAAGGTCCCTTTTTATAGCTTCGATATGAACATTTAAGTACACGACTAAATAATACAGAACGGCTGGAACTAAAGCCCTATAGCATATTTCTATATATGGCGTATTTGTAATTTCAGCCATCAGAAATACCGATGCACCCATTACGGGTGGTAGCACCTGTCCGCCCACAGAGGCAGCAGCTTCAACACCACCTGCAAAGTCTGCATCATAACCCATCTTTTTCATTAAAGGAATAGTGAAAGCCCCTGTGCCTGCAACATTGGCCACAGGACTTCCGTTTATCATCCCCATGAAGGCACTTGCGATTACAGCTGTTTTAGCAGGACCCCCAATTTTTTTGCCTGTTAAACTTGTTGCAAGGTCCGAAAAAAATTCTCCACCACCCGATTTATTAAGAAACGCAGCAAAAATTACAAACATTATTATATAAGTGGATGCAACTCCAATGGGTGAACCAAGTATTCCTCTCAACGAACTATACATATTGCTTATAATTATGCTGGTACTGAACTTTGGATGTCCTAGTGCTCCCGGAATCAGGTTTCCGAAATACAGATACAATAGCATAAATATAACGACACATGTTAAAGGTATCCCTAACATTCTTCTAACCGCCTCTAGTATAAGAACTACAATCACTGCATATGCGAGAATATCGTATATGAGAGGAGACCCTTGTCGCAACTGAATTTCCATAGCATTCGGAATAATATAAAATACCATACATAGTATAGCGACTATAGCTAATACATTAAATATTACCGATATCTTATTAAACCCTTTTTCCTGTTTTGTCCAGCCCGTTGTCAAATAAACCAACAACAGGACCCCTAACAAATGAATTGCCCTATGCTTCCAAAGCCCTGGCATGCCAAAATATCCTGTGAAAAAATGATAAAGCGCGAAAGCTGTTGCAATAACGGCAACTATTGTTTTTTTATATTTAAGAACCAGCTCATTATCCATTTAGTGTCACCTCCAGGTTTTACATAGGGGGGGTTGATACCATCAACCCCCGTTATAAATTATTCTATTGCTCCAACTTCTTTCCAGAACTTTGCAGCACCGGGATGAAGGGAATCAGCAGGAAAACCTTTTGCAAATTCCTCGGGGCCACCTGAAAAGAATTCTTCCAGTTGAGGTGCCAGCTCTATCCATTTATCTATATTGTTATAGATTGACTTTGCTATTTCATATACCAGGTCTTCGGGAACGTCTATGTTTGTTCCTACCATAGTATAATACTCAATAACAGGCACTGGCTGGTCCTGCCCTTTATACACTCCCGCTTTTAGCGTCCCCGGTTGAAATGATGGTATCTCTTCACATAGCGTTTCAACCCAAGGTCCTTCTATAGGTATTACCCTCAAGGGAATACTGGTTTCTATCTGCAGGGCGGACTTATGGGGACTATTATACGGTGCGCCAAGGAAAAATGCATCAAGATGCCCGTCACCCATCATTTCTGCAAACCGGCCATATTGTTCATAAATAATTTCTCCGCCGTTGTTAAGAATGTCTTCGTAAGAGTAGCCCGCACCGTTAAAGATGGCTCTAAAGGATGATTCAAGGCCACTTCCCACTTCCCCTGGGGAAAACTTCAGCCCTTTAGCCTTTGCCAAATCGTCTATCGTATAAATATCACTATCGGCCCTGACAAGTATGTACTGCATCCCTGTTGACAGCCTGCAAACAGCTCTAAGCTTTTCTAATTTTTCATTTTCAAAAGTACCTTGGCCTCTTATAGCATCAATAAACTCGTTTGACCAGAAAGTCCCAAGATGAGTTTCTCCCCTATTAACCGTCCTGAGATTTTCTTGGGCGGCACCTTCTATACCAGTTACAGTCAAACCTTCTATATCCCTGGGAAGATGCTCGCACATAGCCGCCATAACTGAATAAAACGTACCTCCCTGAGGACCCGATGTAATAATTATCGAATCCAATTCCGGTTTCTGTTCACCTGTCCCTTGCTCAGATGTTGATGAGGATTGCGAGCATCCTGCTAAAACAAGCACCAACGTCAATAGAACAAAAACTAGTTTGAAGAACACACTCCTTCTTTTTAAATTCATAACCATACCTCCTTAGTTTTTATTCCGTAGGCTTTTATATAGCATAAGGCTAAAGCCTTAAACGGGCAGAGTAAAGTTAAATTATAGTATCAAAAACTCTAAGTAAATATACTATTTCACAAATAGCATTATTGTTCTGTTATATTATTAACAGTTGCAAATACTATGCCAGATTATTTCAATAATCTGAATTATCAGCTAACTGGCATTGCCACATAAGCATGAGCGACGCAAATAATTTTTTAGCACTGGCATGACAAATGATAATTACTTTATCCCGTAGTGTTGATAGCTTTAACAATGCACCGTTTCATAATGTGACGCCTTTTTTAAATGGCAACATTTCTTAATTTCTATTTTTTATCTGCGGTTATCTTATTCCTTTTCTTTCAACCGTTTATTAGCAATTGCCATATATTAAATAATGCTTTAACATTTACGGGATTTCTAATGAGATTTCATCTTTATAATAGGCGAATCACCGGGGAGAAAGAACGCCAAACAATCGGACCACAAAAAAGTATTTCAACAGTCCTTGCATCTGATCATTGAGATCGAAGCCGGTTCCCCGAATGATTTAGAATAAGCCACAATAATTCTCTAATATATATAACGCACTAATAATATTACATTCCTTTATCTGTCATTTAAGAGGGCGGAGCCCGAAGAATCCGACACGCCTTTTTGTCGTTCTGAACGTAGTGAAGAATCTTTTGGAGGCAGACATAAGATCCTTCGCTCAGGATGACAAAGGGGTCGCTCAGGATGACAGTTGTGTAAAGTTTTTATTACGTTATATATAGCTAAAAATGTGTGTGAAAATATTGCCAAATCTGCTCTGCTCTAATGCATGGAACAGGGCAAATCTGGCAATATAGTTAATTAATGTGCCTAGGCAGAATAAAGTTATCTTGCCAGCTGTTAGGTGCTTTATATTAGTCGTTCATCACATCGCCAAACAATTCTTCATCGGTTGGTATAACGGGATCGAAGTACCTCGAAACCATAGTAGTGTTAATTAAGTGTTTCCAGGTAATGTTCTCGGAAGAAATGTTCCCTCCCCAGGTTCCACAACCAAGGCTAGTTGTGAAGGGCATTCCGTTGAACCAGTTTCCGGTATTGGCCAGCGCTTGGCCCTGGTTAACATTCATGCGGCTTACCTTGGTATTAAGGGCTAGCTTCATTACGTGTTCTTCGTTAAAAGTATGAATCCCGCAAGAGTGTCCCGAACCCTGATACTTGGTAATTGCGTTTACTTTTTCTACAGCCTCGTCAAATTCGGCAAATTTATAGACAGTCATGACAACAGATAGTTTTTCGCCTGAGAATGGATATTCAGGTCCTACACCATCTTCTTCCACCATTATGAATTTTGTGTCTTCATTAACGGTGATACCTGCTATATTTGCGATTACCTGAGCAGACTGTGCAACTATATCTCGGTTCAGATGACCGTCTACCCACAAAGCCTTCTGAACCAGTTCCTTTTCTTTTGCATCACAAAGGTAGCCGCCTTCAGCCTTAAGGGCATCCAACAAATTGTTGTAAATATCCTTATGAACAATAATCGAGTTTTCTGCAGAACAACTGGTTGCTAGGTCAAAAGTTTTGCTCGCCCTTATTTTCATCGCAGCGTCTTTTATGTCAGCATCGGCGTCTACAACAACCACAGCATTGCCTGCGCCTACCCCATAGGCAGGAGTGCCAGAGGAATAGGCTGCCTTAACAAGTCCTGATCCACCGGTAGCCAGAATTAAATCGCACTGCTTCATTAGTTCATTACTGGCTTCCATGGTAGGTTCTTCTATGGCTATAACCAAATCCTCAGGGGCACCATATTTTTTTAGAGTTTCCCTTGCATATTTGGCTACCAGCGCACAAGTTTTCTTTGAACGTGGATGGGGTGACAGTACGATAGCATTGCGTCCCTTTAGTGCATGGGCAATGTTAACGGTCGGTGTCGCTGCAGGGTTTGTGCAGGGGGTGATGGCGCCGACTACCCCAACGGGTTTTGCTATCTTCATGGTTTGCTTTTCTTCATTGATTTCAATTACACCAACGGTTTTTTGACCTTTCATATCTCTTACGGCACCCTTTGCCTTCGCCATAAGTTTTGCATACTTTGATTGATAATCGCCCATACGTGTTTCTTCAAATGCAAGTTTGCAAATTTCCTGGGCGGTATCTTCTTTTACAATATTCCATACAACAGCTTCCACCAACTTATCTACCTGTTCTTGTGTATAGTTGTCAATGGCTTCCTGAGCTTTTCTAGCCCTTTCGATAAGTTCCATAACATATTTCTGTGCAGATTGGTTCATATTATCTGTCATTTACAAACGTCCCCTTTCATTAAAGTAAAAGTATAAAGTACAGAGATGTAATTAGCTGAAATAATTGGGCCTGTCAAAATCGTTAATCATCCCAAGGTTTTCTGTCCCTCCTTTTAAAATCAATTGACATTGTTGCTGGCTCGATTTATTTCAAATATGCATCCCTGTCCCATAATTGTGTAGAAGCTCTATTCATAATGTTTGCAAACATTATGCCAGTCATGAATGTTGAATAATAATCTGTTAAGCAAAGAAGGTTTGTCATATAGTATTATTGTCAGATTTACAGGAACATGGCATAGGTTTTGCAAAATTACATAAAAATGCGCTCTGCAAACAGCAAGGCTATGGGGAGCTATAACTGTGAAAGTATACTCGCAGTGTTAATATTAATAAAACCGTTCGGGAACGGTCGTGGGAAATGTATCGCGAGAAATTATACATGGTATAATTCAAGAGCAGGATATGGAAGTAGTTGGCATAGGCATCAATTGAAAAGTTATAGATAATTATATACTGTTAAAGAACTAAAATGTGCTATTGTACACAAGAAGCGTCGCAATATGTTACGCAATACTGTTTTAATCGTAAACACAACAAATATCTCGGAGACTGCCTGATATTATAGGTAACCGCGGGCGGCGGCATAATATCACCATAGAATTTGCTCTATCAACTTTCTTGAGCGGCATAACAGGGAGACACGCAGAAGGACGTAGGCTAACACCAATCAGGCTGAAACTTAAAATGGCCTTTTAGCTTAAATAGCCTCAAGACCATTTTATCTGCAAACTGAGCCCACCCTTTTACAGGTGGACTTTGTGTTCTGTCTGAGAAGCCCCCAAGGAACCTTCCCTGCTTTCTATATCTATGCCAAGGAGAATATCTCCTCGAACTCCTCGCCGGTCAGCTTTTCCCTTTCCAGAAGGGCCTTTGCCACCGCGTGGAGCTTTTCTATATTGTTTTCCAGCATCTCCTGGGCCTTTTCGTAGGCCTTGTCTATCATTCCCTTTACTTCCTTGTCAATCTTCGCAGCCACTTCCTCGCTGTAGTTCTTGCTCCTTGCCATATCCCTTCCTATAAACACCTCGTCCTGCCCGGAACCGAAGGTCATGGGCCCTAAGACTTCACTCATGCCGTATTCGGTAACCATCTTGCGCGCCATCCTGGAGGCCTTCTCCAGGTCGTTCTGGGCACCGGTACTAATATCGTTTATTACCAGCTTTTCAGCTACCCTTCCCCCCAGAAGATGAATGAGGTGCTCCTCCATCTCGGACTTGGACATATAGTACTTATCCTCCTGCGGAAGTATCATGGTATATCCTCCGGCCCTTCCCCGGGGTATAATCGAAATCTGATGCACAGGGTCAGAATTGGGCAGAAGCCTTGCCACCACCGCATGGCCCGCCTCGTGATAGGCGGTGAGCCTTTTATCCTTTTCACTCATTACCCTGCTCTTTTTCTCCGGACCGGCAATAACCCTGGTTACGCCTTCCTCCAGTTCGTCCCTACCTATTTGTTTCTTCCCCTTACGGGCAGCCAGCAGAGCCGCTTCGTTCATCAGGTTTTCCAAATCTGCAGGTGTAAATCCCGGCGTGCCCTTTGCCACGTCTTCAAGGTTCACGCTTTCGTCAAGGGGTTTACCCCTTGCATGTATTCTTAAAATGGCTTCCCTTTCCTTTATGTCCGGTATCCCAACCAGCACCTGTCTGTCAAACCGGCCGGGCCTTAATAGGGCAGGGTCCAGGATATCCGGCCTGTTTGTAGCCGCTATAATAATTATCCCTTCATTCACGCTGAAACCGTCCATCTCAACCAGCAGCTGATTAAGGGTCTGTTCTCTCTCGTCGTGCCCGCCGCCAAGCCCTGCGCCCCTGTGCCGGCCTACGGCGTCTATTTCATCAATAAAAACTATACAAGGGGAATTCTTTTTGGCCTGATCGAACAGGTCCCTTACCCTGGAAGCCCCTACCCCCACGAACATTTCGACAAAATCCGAACCGGATATGCTGAAAAAGGGAACCTCCGCCTCGCCGGCAACCGCCCTGGCCAGGTAGGTTTTACCCGTTCCCGGCGGACCCACCAGCAGTATGCCCTTGGGTATGCGGGCCCCAAGCTCTATAAACTTTCTGGGGTTTTTGAGAAACTCAACTATTTCGGAAAGCTCTTCCTTTTCTTCCTTGGCACCCGCCACATCGTTGAAGGTAATCTTTTTCTTGTCCTCGGTGTGCAGCCTGGCTTTGCTTTTGCCAAAGGACATTACCCTGCTGCCCCCGCCCTGGGACTGCTGCATGAAGAAAAACCACAGCACCACAAACAAAAGTATCAGGAAAAATGTGGGGAGTAGCTGAGCCCACCAGGGGTTGCCCTGGGGGGGGTTATTTTTAACCTGGAGTATTCCTGCTTGAATCTGAGGCATTATAAATTGGTTAAAGGTCTGCACGTCGGGTACTGTGGATTGAAATTCAGTACCGTCATCCAACACGCCCATTACCAGGTTTTCCTCTAAGACCAGAGACTTAACCCTTTGCTGTTCAAGCATTATTATGAGCTGCGAATACTCCAGTTCATTTATCTCTTTGGTGTTGGCGCCATACATCTGAACTATAGCCACTATTATGATGAAAATCAGTATATAAAAACTGGCTCCACGGAAAAGTCTTGTCAAACATAGTCCTCCTTTCTGCTTCGCAAACAGAATTCTTAGTTTCAGGGGGAGTTTTTACTCCCACTTAAGGTTATAAATCGTTATCCAGGGACTTAGCGTCACTTATCTTCCGCTTAATGAAGCGGGCATTTAGTAACGGTTAGTCATCGGATAAAACCATAATAGCTATTTTAACATAATGGCCTGAAAAACTCAAACAGTGTACACAGGCAGGTTTAACGGCCGTTGTATTCCTCGGGTTTTAGCACACAAATCTCAGGCAAATTCCTGAACCTTTCCGCAAAGTCGAGACCATAACCCACGACAAACTCGTCTTCTATTTCAAACCCTTTGTAATCAACCTTTACGTCTGCCTTTCTCCTGTAGGGCTTGTCCAGCAGGGTGCAAATCCTTATGCTGCTCGCCCCCCGGGACCTTAAGTTCTCCTGTAAATAATTAAGCGTAAGTCCGCTGTCTATAATATCCTCAACTATTAGTACGTCCATACCCTCAATGCTGTTGTCCAGGTCCTTCAATATCCTTACCACCCCGGAGGTCTCGGTGGTGTTACCGTAGCTGGAGACAGCTATGAAATCCAGTGTAAGCGGAATGTCTATTTTTTTTACTAAATCACCCAGAAAAACAACCGCACCCTTTAACACGCCCACAATCACCAGATTCTTCCCCCGGTAATCCCTTGAAATGTCCGCCGCCAGTTCCTCTATCTTGTGCTCAATCTGCTGCTGGGTTATTAATACCCTCTCGATACTATCCCTCATGCTTCTACTCCTCTCCGATGGATAAGTGTAGTAATTCAATCCTAAGCACCTGCCCGGTATCCTTTGAAACCTTAAACCTTTCATCTATTCTATACCCCGCTACCCAGACAATACCCATTTTATTTCTAACAATGGGTATTAAACCCCTGCTGCCCTTAGGAACCTTGGCATCAATAAAAAAGTCTTTCAGCTTTTTTGTACCGCCCATCCCAAGGGGAAGGAATCTATCCCCTTCCTTTCGCCCCGTGACAGCAAGATTCCTGCCAACCTTTTCAAAATCCAAGAAAGCCAGGCTATCGTCCGCCTCATTCCTTTCCTCTAAATAGGTATCAACGTCTACGACAAAGGCATCTATCGCTACTCCGATTTCGGGGATATGGGTTCTGCCGGGGACTGTAAGGGTATAGGTCCCCTTTATGCTACCTTTTTCAGGTTCTCCCCTGGCTATAAAAAACCGTCCGTATTCAACCCCCGCTACAAGGCCCCGCGGAAGATTGAGCCTTTTCCCCGTTTTTCCCGCCTCCAGCAGGCCACAGACCTGCCGTATGTGCGTAAGTTCCAGGTTGTCCACGTCCCCCAGAAGGTGCTCTACCCCCTTGCGCAGCACCCTTCTTCTTAGGGCTGTATGTAGCCCTGAAAGGTCCTTTATACAAAATTCAAGCCTGTCGGTACCGATACCCGATGCAAGCTCGAGAAATTTTTCACCGGCCACACGACCCAGGCAGTCGTCTTCCTCTCTTAGTATATTTGCCATATCCAGTATGGCCCGATCTATATTGTTGTTATATTTATCCCTCAAATAGGGCAAAAGCTCCAGTCTAATCCTGTTTCTGAAGTACACAGGCATAAAATTGGTTTTATCGGTCACCGGGCCAAGTTCATTTTTGGCGCAGTATTCCTCAATAAGCGACCGGGACACCTCCAAAAGGGGCCTTATGATGCTGCCCCTTACGGGTTTTATCCCGCCAAGACCCGCAACTCCCGAACCCCTTATAAGCCTCATTAGCACTGTCTCCACCTGGTCGTCCAGGTTATGGGCTACCGCAATCTTGTTGAAACCTTTTTCCCGCATTACCCTGTTAAAAAGGTGGTACCTGGCCCTTCTGCCCGCCTGTTCCGGGGAAAGCCCTTCCCGGGCGGCCATCCTTGGCACATCAACGGTTTCCGCAACGCAGGGTATACCCCTTTCACGGCAGAAGTCCTCCACAAACCTGGCGTCTTTTTCCGCATCGCCGGGACGGAATCTATGGTTTAGATGGGCGCATACAAGCCGCAAATTATAGCGCTCCCCAAACCTGTAAAGAAGATGAAGCAGCGCGATGGAGTCGGGCCCCCCCGAAACTCCTACCACAATTCCATCTCCGTTCTGTATCATATCGTATTCTTCTATAGTTTTTTGAAAAATATCCTCTATATTCAACCCTATCCCTTCCCCGGGTTTAAAGTATAAATACAAGCACCATTATAAAAAAGGCTACCGATGCTGCAAGGCCTGCGTTTATCAAGACATCTGTGCTGCACTGGTTTAACCCTTCGCCGACGCCGTCGGCCATGCGCAGGACCCTTCTTAAGTCGCTAACCAGCCCTTTAAGACTATGGTTTTCCACGTCCAGCCCTTTTATTATAACCTTTTTTAAACCTTTACTCAATCGTGTTTTGTTAACCCTTTGCTTCAGTGCTTCCAAATCCCTGCCCACCTCCGGTATTCCATCCAACAGAAGGTCGACAAGCATCATAAGGATCGCAAAAATCTGGTAGCTCTCATCGGCCACCCTTTGGCCACTGCCCCAGCCTGCCCTGTCATATGCAGGGGTAAACTGAGTCACCGGCTGTCCTGCGCCCACTACACCTCCAAAGTCCACAAGGTACAGGTTTCCGGTTGTTTTGTCAAAAACAAGGTTCTCCGGTTTGATATCACAGTAATACAAACCCCGGTGGTTGAGAAACAGGCATATCACGGCGGTGATGGCAGCTGCCTCCACCGTAGTCCCTTGTGGTATCCGGCGCGTGCTGCATAGCTTTTTCAGGTTTTCTCCCTCAAGGTAATCCATAATAAAAAAGAACCGTTTCCGGCCTTCTATTGTGCAGTCGTCCCTGACGTATACCCTAGGTACATAGTCTATCGATGAAAGGCTGGACAGGACTTTATACTCCCTTTCCACGCCCGCCATGTCACTGCCCAGTTTAAGGGCGTACTTCCTCCCGTCGGAAAGGTCCCTCACCAGGTATACCCTTGCCGTACCGCCGCTACCGATTAGCTTTATAACCCGGTACTCCCCGCCGTACCACCTGCCCCTTATGGTTATGCCCGGTTTTAGCAAAATCCTTTCCACAACAAATATACCCTCCAACAAAAAAATTAAGCTATTCTCTAAAGCTCTATGTGCAGATATATTAGGCTTCATAAATACAAATGAATAACAGCCCTCCGTCATCTGCACTCTATTTTATTTGTGCGGGTAAGCTTCCGCTTCAGATGGCTTGATGCCCGGTTACTATACACTTGGGTGCTATGACGCTTCATGAAGCCCAAGCGCATGCTTATAAATGGTTTAGTAAGGAAACTTGCCGAAGCTTCGCAGAAAATCCGTAGGCCTGGCAGAATGCCAGGCCAGGCTTAGCCTTACAGTATAAAGGACCTTTCGTCCCCCTCCTCCGGGTACACCGAGGCAAGAAAACTGTCCCCGTGTCTTGTCTCCCCATCAAAGAGGCAGGATGCCTGTACGATGCCCCCATATGTTGGTGTGGGCCCTCCAGTCTTTATTCTGTTCAGCCTTAAAGCCAGTTGGTCAAAATCATCGGTAAATCCGCTTATCACCTTGCTGTCCCTTCCCGCTCCGCCGGGGAAAGCAACTATCCCCAGGTAGGACCTACCTTTTCTTGTTTTTAGTGATATCAACAGGTCCTGTACGCTGCCTAGGGCCGTCTTAATCCGGCTCCTCATGCTGCCGCTGCAATCCAGCGCCACAACGCATTTAAGGCTTACCTCGTTTCCCACTTTCTGTATGTATTCCAGTATCCTTGACCTGGAATCCGGCTCCATATCCTCCAGGGAGTAGCCCGTTATCTGCCGCAGTTGACGGCTCACCGCCCTTTCTATGGTCATCTGTACCGACTGCATTGTAACCATCTGCACCGAATAGCCCAGCATGGACAGCGGTATTATATCGCATATGCCGCCCCCGGCCTTTGCTATGTTCTCCAGCTCTATGTAAGGCTCCTCCGTTTCGCCTCTGTCCATTATGCCTATGGCGTTAACAATTATTCCCTTTTTGTGGGCGAGTAGGGCCGCTCCGGCGGGGTCTCCTCCCACATTGGATTTACCGTCGGTTATTACAATAATCTCCTTCAGTTCCATAGGTGCCGTTAATTGTCCACCCACCGCGTATACCCTCCCTCTATATGCTTTTCCATACCTTTGATACCAGTACAGTCATATCGTCCCCGGCCTGCCCATCATAGTATTCCATAGCCCTTTCAAAAATAATACGGGCAATTTCCTGGGGGTTCTGATTGTTGGTGACCTTTAAAATATCCGCCACCCATTCCTCACCCTCTTCTTCCCCGCACGCTTCCGCAATGCCGTCGGTGACCATTACTATAAAATCGCCCTCGGTTACGCTAAGCTTTTTTATGTGGAAATCTATATTGCCTACTATTCCCATAGGCAGTGAAGATGAAGACAACACCTTCACCTCGCCCCCCCGTTTTATATAGGTAGGGGGTGTCCCTATTTTCACCAGCTTTGCTTCCCCGTTGTACATGTCCACAAGCGCTATATCCAACGTGGAAAAACTGTCCCCCGGAGACTTCAACATCATAATGGAATTTATTGTCCTTACCGCCAGGTCGTGGCCGTACCCTGCCTCCAACAGCTGTTCCAGCATGTTTATGGCGGCTGAGCTTTCCAGGGAAGCCCGGGCACCGGTACCCATACCGTCCGAGAGGGCTATGAGAAATTGGTTGTCCTTAAGCTCCATAAAGGTATAGTTGTCCCCATTGATCTGGCCCTCATTCTTAGGAGCGGTACAAACCCCCGTTGAAACGTTGAGCTTCCTTGCCTCAACCAGCTTGAAAGAACAAACCCCATTCTTTATACTGCACAAGCACCCCGGTTTGTTGAACTTCCTACCGGTGACCGCCGAAACCTCCGGGATTACCTTTTTGGCGCACTCCCTGCACCCGAAACAGGATTTTTTGTCCAGGTACACCTCCATCGCTCTGCCAGGCCTCTCTACCACCGCCACCCTGAATACTTCAATACCCTTACCTGCCAGCGAGCTTGATATGTCCTTTTCCAGATTTTTGTTAAACTTAAGATGCATATCCATCTCCCCGGCCAGGTTTTCCATGACTCCAGACATGCCCTCCAGCTGCTGTGCCACAAGGTTCCTGCAGTCCTCCATCTTAAGCTGCCATTTATAGTTTATCCTGAATAGGTCGAACAGATAGTTCACCGCCTCAATCAGGCGATCCGGTTTTATGCATCTCTTCCTAAGAGGCGGCGGGATATGTTTTTCCTCCACCATCCCCTTTTCTTCGGCGACATACAGCAGCTCAAACACCGACTGGTATGTGGTGTAGAACTCTTTTTCCCAACATGCCCTACGGAAGCTGCAGTTCTGGCAAACCCTATCGCATATACTGTCAATCACCCTGTTAAGGCTCTGGCTGCCCAGAAAATCCTCCTTAAAGGATACATCGTTAAAGGTGGCGGACAGCTGCGCGAACACGCCGGCAAATTCCTTAAGCCTTATAGATGCAAATTCCCTTGCCTTGATATGGTAGGGTACCCTGTCATGGGTTTCTTCCTCCCCATCGGCCATACAGGCCAGCCTTTCCAAAAACCGTCCGGGAACGAGTATAAACAGCAGTGAAGCGGCTAACAGTTCCTCCATATTGATCACCGGGACCGCACCACCGCCTATGTAAAAATTGAGTATTGAACTGCCTATTATAAAGCCCAGTATACTGCCCGCTCTGCCCAATTCCTTAAAAACCCCCGACAACAGCCCCGCAAAGGAGAACACCCCTACAACCACCGCTGCCCGGGTGGTCATAAGCCCCGAGGTTATACCCAAAAGCGCCCCTATCGCGCTGCCCGCCGCAGCCCCGCCGGTATAGGCGCCCATCAATATTACCACAGCCATAACCATGGTTTTTATGGCAATATGCCATATCCGCAGGGCACCAATGCCGCTCACCGTCACCGCTATGGCCACCGCGGTACATATAGCCTCTTCGCTAGTAACGTGCCTGCCCCTTCCCAAATCCATAATAACCGAAAAGGCATAATCGAATATATATACAAGTATGCCCCCCGCCAGGGCCTCAAACCCGATAATAATCATATCCAGCGGTGTCCAGCTTCCTGCCGGGTTCAGCCAAAGCGCCGAAGTACCAAGCATTGCAAAAAAAGTAACCAGAGACGCGCTGTGCCTTCCGATGGGGTTTTTCCTGAAAAAAACACGCATTATTATGTACGAAAGCCCCATCATGGCCATATATTTATAGGATGCCTCCAATCCGGCGATGCTTATTATGCCTAGCGCCGCCGACAGAAAAGTTGGTATGGGCATACACCGGTTTAGAAGGGCTGCACTAAAAAATGCCGTTCCAAAGGGCATTGTATTTTCCAGTATAAACGCCCTGGACATAAGAAATCCCATAAAATTAACAGCTACCATTCCCCTGATATATGCCGCATCCCTTGATGGAGTATATATAGGAAAAGCCTGGCTCTTGTTCATTGGAATACCCCCAACTGCTTGTTTTTACGGCCCCCAAACACTGCGGTCGTAGACCGGTTATTAAATTATAGCAGAGCTTGTCCCGGTATTTTGTCAATTTTAGGTAGCATTGATGCAAAAGTATATGACATATTGAACTGACGTTCCGACAAATGCCTTCATAAGCCTTAGGGAAGTTACAGCAGGGATGAGATTTTGCTCCAAAAAAGTAAAAAAAGGAGATATAAATCTATCTCCTTTTTTGGTGGGCACAACTGGGCTCGAACCAGTGACCCCCTGCTTGTAAGGCAGGTGCTCTCCCAACTGAGCTATGCGCCCGCATGGTGACCCCTAGGGGAATCGAACCCCTGTTACCGCCGTGAAAGGGCGGTGTCTTAACCGCTTGACCAAGGGGCCATTACTGGTAGCGGCGAACGGATTTGAACCGCTGACACTGCGGGTATGAACCGCATGCTCTAGCCACCTGAGCTACGCCGCCATATGGTTGCGGGGGCAGGATTTGAACCTGCGACCTCCGGGTTATGAGCCCGACGAGCTACCTGACTGCTCCACCCCGCGGCATTCTATTTCTTCCGACGACAAGTTTTATTATATAATAAATAAATTTTACCGTCAACCCTTTTTTGTAGATATTTGCGATGTATTATTATCAACCCCTATTAAATTTTGGTATAAGACTCCCTCCAGGTTATCCCATTCGCTGATGGTAAGCCTGCCAAAGTTCCAATGCTCCATAAGGCTTTTTAATATTATAGTCCCGGCTACTATTATATCCACCCTTCCGGGATGCAATCCGGGTATTTCTCTCCTTTGCCGCACATCCAGGGCCGACAGCCTGCTTAATATTTCGTTAACATCGCTTCGTTTAAGAACAGACCTGTGTATGCGGTCCGGGTCGTACTCTTCCATGCCCAGCGCTACCGCTGCAAGGCTCGTTATCGTCCCGCCTATGCCCACCATCTCCGCATCCCCGACAGTCATATCCTTTGCTTTTTGAGCAATCATTTGCGCAATATAACGCTCAATCGCCACCGTCTCATCAGTTTTTACCGGGTCGCTTTTGATAAATCTTTCGGTCATCCTAACCGCGCCTATGTCAAGGCTTTTTCGATTTTTAATGCTAAATCCCACACCGGATACCAATTCGGTACTCCCGCCGCCAATGTCCACCACAAAAATTTCTTTTCCATGGCACCCGCAGCCCAATACCGCTCCTATATAGCCCGTCTCCGCCTCCCTATCGCCGTCAAGTACCCGGGCATTCAGGCCCAGCCGGCGTACCCTTTCAACAAAAACGCCTCCGTTGGCGGCATCTCTAACGGCGCTGGTGGCACATACCTCAATCCTACCTGCTCCCATGGAAAAGGCCTTTTCCCTAAACTCCCCAACCGCTCTGAGGGTTGTCTGCACGTTCTGCGGGGACAGGACTCCATCGGCGTCCACCCCCGCGCCCAGCCGGGTGGTGCGCAAACCCTTATACAGGGGCTTTATACAAAACCCGTCCACCTGTGCCACCAACATCCTTACTGAATTGGTGCCTATGTCTATCGCTGCCACCCTTCCCACTATATATGCCTCCATTTAATAAACCGTGCCCGAAGGCACGGTTGTTTGCTAATAATCTCCTCTTCTGAAGCCTCCGCCTCTCTTGGATTCCTGGCTTTTTTTAAGCTGCTGCTGCTTTTCATCGCTGTCCCTTAAGAATTTCATCATCCTGTCTTCAAAGGACAGATTTTTGGTCTTTTCCCTCTTCTCCGCCTCCCAATCAATCTCGATGGGCCTTGAGGCCTTTTTCAAACGAGTGCCTGCCTGTTTTAGCGATAGGCTAATTTTCCCCTTGCTGTCAATGGATATTATCTTTACCTTAACTTTATCCTTTTCCTTAAGATACTGCTTAATATCCTCGACATAGTGATCTGCTACTTCCGATATATGAACAAGTCCGGTCTTTCCCTCCGGCAGTTGAACGAAGGCGCCAAAGCTGGCTATGCTGGTAACCATTCCTTCAACTATGCTCCCTACCTG
The DNA here is from genome assembly GCA_012523075.1 of Clostridiales bacterium. Taxonomy (GTDB): domain Bacteria; phylum Bacillota; class Clostridia; order Ch29; family Ch29; genus JAAYEV01. The sequence goes on from JAAYJF010000161.1 coordinate 26,885, forward strand.
AAACGGCATAGGTCAAAAATTCCTCCTCTTAGTTATTAAAACACTATACAGTCTGTGATAATTATATATTATGCCTGTGGTTATGTCAATTGCCCGTATCCTGGTCCCCATGGTTTACATCAACAAACATAACCTCACCGAATTTGATAAGCCCCAGTCTCTCCCGGGCAATTCTTTCTATGTACTCGTCGCTTCGCATCCTTTCAATCTCATCCTTTAGCTTTTCGTTCTCCTTTTTAATTTCTTCTATCTGCGCCTGTATCCGGGCCTCCTGCGCCCGGGCATTCCTTATGGTTATATACTGGGCGGTCAGCGAGTAAGCAAGGTAAACCGCCAGCAGAATCATCACTATACTCTTCGACCTGATAGGCTTTTTGGTTTTTTTGGGCTTCATTTCGTATACTTGTCCCATAAAAAGACCCCCGTCCGTGTACCTTATTTGTTTAGTATTCTATAAAAATAGCATAATTCCTTCATATCATTTCTTATCCTTAAGCATTGGTATATATTTCCGCAGGTCCTTACCCAGCCCGATAAACAGTTTGGCCGTCTTAACCTTAACCCTGCTGCATGGTGTCCACAGCATATTTGACAGGAACCTAACAGGACCCCTTATTATTTTTAGCAAGGAGTATACAAAGCCCCTTATGCAGTAAATCAGTGCGTACAGCAGACCCCGGGCCACTCTGCTTAAGAATTTAAAATACACCACCATCCCAGCCGCAAACCCCAGTAGCTGATAGACTCTTATCAGGCCGCTACTGCTACTGTACACCACCGAAAGGATGAGAATAAGGCCAAGGGCCCAGAATACAGTATCCCCGGCTATCGTTACCGCCTTTCCAAACCGGAGTATGTCCCTTACAAATCTGTACAGGTCAAAAACAAGCCCTAGCAAAAACCCGCCGTAAATTGCTGCCAACAGAATTATTATCTGGTCAGTCACCGACAGGAGCATCCAAGACCCCCTAACCAATTCTAAAGTCTATCTATATAAGTTGCAATAAGTATTTTACAGCTTACATACAACGCATTAATAATATCACATTACTTTACTTGTCATTTAAGAGGGCGAAGCCCGAAGAATCCTGCTTGAATAGATCCTTCGCTATCGCTCAGCATGACAAAACAGGGTGCTCTGGATGACACGCTAGAAGATGTAAATTTTTAAATGCGTTACATATAATTTTATAAACCACCGTGCGGGACGATGGTTTATTTGAACATTCTAGCCAGAATTCCTTTTCCCCTGTCTTTAATTTCCCTGCTTTCAGAATAAATACAGCTTGTGATATTCCCCTTTACTTGCAGGTTACCATCATCGATGCTCAGCTTATTTATTTGCAGGCCCTCACCCGTAACCGTAAGGGTGCCAAGAGAAGTCTCCAACGCAACCTCATTCTCGTCGAAATTGTATATATCCTTTACCCCGGATATGGATAAAGAACTTCTGTCTTCCAGCATAATGCTGTGTCTTTTCTCTTCCATAGCCTGCCCCCCTTTCCTTACTTAAAATATCTATGTCTTATCCCATTGATTTATTCCTATTCCCAGGCCTTTACTATCTTAATCCCTTCAAAATAGTATTGGACTATCTCCTCGGCTTTTTTGCCCTCCTTTGCAAGGGCATAGGCCCCCCACTGGGACATGCCAACACCATGACCGTATCCTCGGCCCTTTATCGTGAGCTTTCCTTCCGCGACCTCCATACTGTCAATCTGCGTTGACTTCATCCTGGTGCTACCAATAGCGATACGAAACTCGGGAGCGGAAACTTCCGTACCATTAAAGCTTAAGGTGGTTGCCCTGCCGGAAGGACCTTTTTGTACAACCTCTGCGGAGTTTATTTCCTTTGCTTCTTTACCCATTTCACTTAGGGCCTGCACCACTTCCTGGGTGGAAAAGGATACGCTCCAGTTGCTGTCCTCCTCCGGTGCCTCCGGTGAATCCGGAGACTTTACAACCTTTATATAGGGCGGCTCGTCCTCCTCAAAGGCAAGCCCTTCCTTGGCGGTGGCGGTCCTACCTCCCGCATGGGCATGGAACCATGCCTTTATATAGTTGTTGTTATGAATGGCCACCTCACCCCTAGTCCTTTCCACCGCCTTTTTAACCCTGTCGTTTACCGCCTGCTGGTTCCACGCCTGGGCCTCCTCTATATCGGTGGAAACGTGGGCACCTTCGTACTTGGAGCCCCCCTTTTCCGATACAAACTCCATAACAAAGGTACGGGCCAAAATAGCCTGGGCCGCCAGAGCTTCTTCCGGCCAATCGTTCTTCATCTCCCCGGCCACTACGCCCTGCAGGTATTCTTCGAAAGGCAGTTCCTTAACCTCCCCGCTTTCCTTAACATAAACCTTCAAAACCGGTTCCTTTCCCTGTCCCCTGCTTATCGATTCGGGAATTTTTAGCCGTACCATTTCTGGGGATGGCCTTTGCTCCGGGTCCCTGTCCCTGGCGCAGCATGTAACCAATATCAATAAAACCATTAGAATTACAAGTCTAATCTGCCGTCTCCGTTTCATTTAGCCTTTTCCTCCTTTTAATACTATCACCACTTTTGTATTTGGCACAACGCACTAATAGTATTCATTCCCCTGCCTTTCATTCTGAAGAAGAGAAGCCTGAAGAATCCGACCTTGCCGCTTAACAGACACGGGGACGGTTCTCCTGTCTGCGGGCAAAAGGCAAAGGGACGGTCAATACTGCTGAAACGCTGCGTTTATTGTTTGTCATTCTGAAACGAAGTTGAAGAATCTAATGTTTTGGTAGCCTAAAGGTTCTTCGCTTCGCAAGATCCTTCGCTTCGCTCAGGATGACAAACGTTACGCTCAGCATGACAAACGTTACGCTTGGGATGACACCAGTTTTAAATGCGTTATATATAGTATCCGGAATATTTGTTATTCTAATATGTAAGTTTTTACCTCGACTTTTTCTGCCTTTTTTAAACCAAAAGTGCCAAACCCTGTGCTATAATTAAGGCAGAGTTTTCCCGGGAATTACTTAAAGGGAGTGAAAAAATGAAAAGGCCCATAAGCATTGTATTGGCTACTCTTCTCTGCCTACTGGTTTTATCTGTTTCGGATTGTGTTTTAGCCTCCTCCGGTGTACTAAGGTTCGGTAGCAGGGGGGAAGAGGTACGCCTTCTTCAGCAGCAGCTTAATGAAAGAGGCTACCTAGATCACCAGCCCACCGGGTATTTCGGACCGCTGACCACACAGGCAGTTATTGGATTTCAGCTGGATTACTGCCTTAAGGTGGACGGCATGGTAGGGCCACAGACCCTTGAAGCCCTTAGAAATAACGGGGAAGAGCTGCCGCCGGCCGATGACCCGGAAACGGACAACAAGCCTGTGGAAGTACCTGAAACGGGAGAGTACCTGGACTGGTTCAGCGAAGCACAGTACATATTCAAGGAAGGGGACGTGGCGCTTATTACCGACGTGGATACCCGTCTTTCCTTCAAGATTATGAGAACCTTCGGCCACGAGCACGCCGATGTAGAGACCCTTACCGCGGAAGACAGCGAGGTAGTAAAGGACATATGGGGCGGCTGGAGCTGGGAAAGAAGGGCAGTAATAATAACGGTGAACGACAGGCATGTAGCCGCATCGATGACGGCAATGCCCCATGCCGGCAGGGATGGTGAGCCTGCGCTAAAGACCATAGCCTCCAGGAGCGGCGGCTACGGGCGGGGTGCCAACCTGGACAGAATAAAAGGTAACGATATGGACGGGGTTATGTGCCTGCACTTCAAAAACAGTAACCTGCACAAGAATGACAAACCGGAACCCCGGCACCAAGCGATGATAAAAAAAGCGGCGGGACTTTAACCCCGCCGCAGATTGTTTACAAGCACAGTTAGGGCTTCATGAATACCCGCTTATGCGAAAAAGCTTTAGAGGAAACTAAAGCCTTGCTAAACCTTTTTAAGCATGCGCTAGCGCTTCATGAAGCCCTATGCTACAAAAACGTGCTATCGCCAGGCATCAAGTCATCTGAAGCGGAGCTTTATCCCGCACAATTAAAAGGAGCGCAGATGGCGGAGGAAAAGAATTTTCAAGTGTTTGAGCCGTAAGGCGAGTTGTTGAAAATTCCCGGAGCCATCGAGCTCATTCGGACATTACTGCGGGTTTGCGCAGCGTAGATGACGGATGCCTGGTATATACTGGTATTCATGAAGCCCTATTACTCTATAACGTGGTACATTTCCCTTGCCTTGTCCTTGCCAACGTGTTCCATTATGTTTTCAACCCGGACCTTAAGCCTTTTTTCGCCGAAGGAAAGCTCTAACACATCCCCCGGCTTAACCTCCGAACCCGCTTTTGCCACCCGCCCGTTTTGCAGTATCCTGCCCCGCTCACAGGCTTCCTTGGCAACGGTCCTTCTTTTTATAAGCCTGGATTCCTTAAGGAACTTGTCCAATCTCAAATGACCAATCCTCCCGTTTACCGTTAAGAGAAAAATCAGGTCCAAGACCTGATTTTATTCCCTACTATTGGTTTACAATATCCTTCAGCGCTTTTCCGGCTTTGAACACCGGAGCCTTGGAAGCGGGGATTATCATTTCTTCCTGTGTCTTGGGGTTGCGTCCCTTTCTTTCCTTCCTGGTTTTAACCTCAAAGGTTCCAAAGCCTACCAACTGTACCTTTTCTCCCTTTAATAACGCTTCGTTTACCGATTCCATGAATGAGTTTACTGCCTTTTCCGTGTCTTTTTTTGTCAAACCGCTTTTTTCAGCCATGCTGGCAATGAGTTCTGCTTTGTTCAATCAAATTACCTCCCTTATATTGGATTTCCACTTATGCTATTCTACGAAATCTTTGAGATTCCTTCTCTCCGGTACTATTTTTTATCAATTTTATTAAAATTATGTGTCTTTGCCTTCTGCCACAGCTCTTCCATATGGTCCAATGTCATTTCATCGAGATTTTTCCCGATTTTTCTAGACTGGTCCTCAACAAAAGTAAATCTTTGTATAAATTTTTCAATTGTTTCCCTTAAGGCAAGCTCCGGCTGAACCCCTTCAAACCGAGCCAGGTTAACTACGGCAAACAGCAAATCCCCAAGCTCTTCCTTTATTCTGTTCATTTTTCCGGTTTTATATACCTCTTCCAGCTCGGTAAGCTCCTCCCTCACCTTGTCCATAACGTCCTCTATCCTGTCCCAGTCAAACCCGGCCAGGGCAGCCTTTTGCTGTACCTTGTAGCTACGCATTAGTGAGGGCAGCGTTTGGGGAATGTCACGGAGGGCCTCGGTATAGCCCTTTACCCCCTTTTCCTTCCTCTTTGAGGCCTCCCATTTGTCCAGGGCACCGTCGCTGCTCCGGGCCTTTTTGCCTCCGAACACATGGGGATGTCGACGGATGAGTTTTTCGCATATACCCCCGACCACCGCATCGAAATCAAACTCCCCCTCCTCGTCGGCTATCTGGGCATGGAACACCACCTGTAGAAGGAGGTCCCCCAGTTCCTCCTTCAAAAGACATAAGTCCTCCTTTTCTATGGCATCCAGAACCTCGTAGGCCTCTTCCAGCAGATAGGGTTTGAGGCTCTGGCGGTCCTGTTCCCTATCCCAGGGGCAGCCGTCCTTCCCCCTTAGAACTCTCATTATTTCGATCAAGTCCTCTATCACGTATTTCTTTTCCGCTGATGCCGGTACGTATACACTGGTCAGATAATCTATGCAGGACAGCCTGTCCAACCGGTAAAGGGGTATCTGTTGCACAATTTCCTCATCCTCCACTCCCGCCGCCCTTATAACCCACAGCCGGTGTTCCGCATTGTAATTCTCCATAAGGGCTAGCTTTACCTCCGAGGCGATGAGCCGGTCGTAAACCTGGGTTATTATTAAACCCTTACCGGTATCTATTGGCTTTACCTTAAGTCCCAGTCCGTCCAGCACTTGCAGGCCCTTCACCGGGTCTATACCCAGCCTTTGGTAGACTATTTCCAAAAAGCTCATGCCGGGCACCGTCTGTACTTCTATTCCCCTTTCCTTTGCAAGGCCTGCCAGCATATAGCAGCTGGTCTCCGCAACAGCGGGGTTGCCGGGTACTGCGTACACCAGATCGCTAATCTGAGCTTCCTCAATCAGCACCCGCGCAATCCGGGAGTATACCTCCTCAAAGGTTTCTTCCTCATCGTAAAATCTGTCAAAGGAACTGTATTTAATACCCCGGGCTTTCAAATGCTCCACCACCGGGTGCTGCTCGGTTCTCAAAAAAATCTTCCGTGCCTTCTCAAGGGTTTCAAGCCCCTCCAGCGTGAGATGACTCCATGACCCGGGACCCAGGCCCACCATCGTTATCCTTCCCATAGACGTAAATTCCCCCTATTTTTTGAATAATCCAATCTTCCTTAGAAAGGCCGATATCCTTTTACCCCCCGGAATTAATTCCAGCTCGCTGGCAGTTATTCCGCCAATCAGCACCAGTACAGCGCCGTATAATGCAGCCCCGGCCGTTACCGCCGCCAGCGTGGCCAATGTGTTGCTGCCCGTCATTCCAAACATGCCCCGGTAAACTGCCACCGCCGAGACTGCCATAACAAGGGTCGCCACCACTGGCTTTACAATAGAATCCACAAAACCAATGGCGATGCCTATCTCCCTTTTTACCGCGATATAATTAAGCAGCGATGCCACCAGATAACCAATCACCGTACCAAGGGCGGCACCTTTTATGTTGATTGCGGCAATCCCGGTTAAAAAGTAGCTTGTTGCCAGCTTAAAAACAGAGCCCACCAGCAGGTTTTTTACCGGTATTATGGGCTTGCCTACACCCTGAAGGATTCCAGTGGCGGTCTGGATAACCGCCAGGAATACAAATCCCAGTGCCAGCACCTGCAGCACCATCCACGTTTCCGGTTCCCTGGGATATAGCATAAGTATTATGGGCTTTGCCAGCACGAACAACCCCGCCGAGGCGGGCAGCCCGACAAGTATACCGGTTTTCATGCCCAAGACAACTTTTTTTCTCATCCCGTCACTGTCCCTTCGGGCCACCGATTCTGATATGGCAGGAACAAGGCTGGCAGCCAGCGCTACCGTTATTACCTGCGGGAAGTTAATAAGGGTGGCAGCCATCTGCGAAAGCTGTCCGTACATACTATTGGACTGGTCTATCGAAAAACCGGCAAATTGGAGCCTCCTTACAACTATGCTTAGGTCTATAAGCGTCATCAACGGCATAACCGACGTTCCCAGCGTAATTGGTATGGCTATGGCGAAAAGCCGGTACAATATGCTTTTCACCGGTTCCCTGACATTGGCGGGAGCCTCTTGTATATCAGGCAGCATTCTCTTACGGTAAATTATATATATTATGTAAATGGCAATCAGCCCTGCCACCGCCCCCGATGAAGCCCCGAAGGAAGCGCCTGCGGCGGCGTACTCAAGCCCCCTGGGCACAAGCACTATGGCAAGCGCAAAACCTACCGCCACTCTCCCAAGCTGCTCGAAAACTTGCGAAAGGGCGGTGGGCGCCATATTCTGCAGTCCCTGGAAATAGCCCCGGAAGGCGGACATAAGCGGCACGAAAAAAAGCGCCGGTGCAACCGCTATCATCGAATAATAGGCCTTTGGATTCTGTAAAAGCCCCACCAGGTACTTTGAACCGGCAAACAATGCCGTTGAAGAAACAAGGCCTACTACAAACAACGTGACAAAGGAAATCCTGAATACCCTGTGCGCTTCGCCGGGCAACCCAAGGGCGGTTTTTTCCGAAACCAGTTTTGATATGGCGGTGGGCAGCCCCGTTGTGGAAATCGCAATCAGAAAACCGTATATGGGATATGCCGAACCATAATAACCCATGCCCTCGGAGGTTATTATATTGGCAAGAGGTATCCGGTAGATGGCTCCAATCACCTTTACTATGACCCCGGCTATGCCAAGGATTAGTGTCCCCTTTAAAAGCGAATGCTTCTGCATGGCTTTTTGCCCCCTAATTTTTTAACATCTATAAAACATAAATATTATATCAGAAATAACCGTCTATAAACAGAGTTGTTCGTCAATGGCACCGTAGCACCATGACAAAAAACAGCAGTCTTGACACTGCTGTTTTTTACGCTTAGCCTTATCCGCATTGGCGTTATTGCTCCATTTGTTTGCCCAGGAAGGAAGCCGCAGCGTTTGATAGCTTTGTCTCCAGGTCTCCCATCCTAACATCGTTTTCTTTAGAAAGTAGTATGACTGCTCCTATCGGATCGCCCAAGGAAACTATCGGAGCAATTACCTGAGCAGTATACTTGGTTTCCCCGTCTTCGTCGGAAACAATGCTCAAAAGCTTGTGACCTTCGTTTTTGTTGAGAATAATGGTCTTCTTTTCTTCCATTGTCTTCTCAAGGGCTGCGCTAACTCTCTTTTCAATATATTCCTTTTTGGATGTGCCTGCTACGGTTATTATGGTATCTCTATCAGCAATCACTGCTATATGGCCTGATGCTTCGTTTAGGGATTCTGCATACTCCTGTGCAAACTCGCTTAGTTCTCCGATAGGTGAATACTTTTTAAGTATTACTTCCCCCTCTCTGTCGGTGAAAATTTCAAGGGGATCGCCTTCTCTTATCCTTAGGGTGCGTCTTATCTCCTTGGGTATAACAACCCTCCCAAGGTCATCTATCCGCCTCACTATTCCTGTTGCCTTCAACGGTGTATCCCTCCTTTTTCTGTATTTTGTTACAAATTATCCAGCAAGATTATTATTAGATACTTGACTTGCTTTTATTCATAATCCGCTGCCTAAATACAGAAAAAGGGTGCTAATCTTTTGCTACATATTTTTGGGATAAATTTTTATATCCGCCTGCTCTCTAAGCTTGGTCACTTCCTCTATATACTTTTCCTCCTGCTGGTAATAGGTAAGCATGGCCTCGATATCGTCCCGGGCCTCCTCAAAGGGAATGGGCTCCACTACGGTCTTTTCATAAACCTTTATTATATGAAATCCGAACTGGGTCTCCACTATATCGCTTATCTCTCCCTCCTCCAGGGCGAAGGCAGCCTTCTCAAAGGGCTCCACCATGTATCCGTACCCGAACTCGCCTAAGTCTCCCTTTGTGGTCTCCGCACCCTGTTCCACTGAATACTTCGCCGCCAGCGCACCGAAGTCCTCACCGGCCTTTGCCTTAGCCAGCACCTCCTCCGCCTCATCCCGTGCATCAAGGAGAATGTGGCTGGCTTTTACCGTATCGTTTTTAAACTCCTTCGGATTTTCATCGTAGTACTTCTTTATATCCTCCTCCGAAACGGTAACCGGCTCCACAACTCTTTGCCTGTATTTACCTATTACCAGGTCCTGCCTTACCTGGGCGGTAAATTCTTCCTCGCTTAGGTTTTGTGAGGCCAGAAAGTCCAGATACTTCTTCTCATCGTCAAAGTAGTCCTTGATGGCTTTAACTTCCTGGTCCACCTCCGCATCGGTAACCTCTATGCCCTCTTCCTCAGCATCTTCCAGTACCAGCCTGTCGGTTATAAGCTTTTCGGCCACCTGTTCCTTAACCACATCGATAAACTTTTTGCCGTCAATATCCTTGTTCCATATATCGGTGCCGTACTGGCTCTCGTAGGTGGTCCTATATAATTCGAAACTCCTGTTAAACTCTTCCTTTGTTATTACATACCCGTTTACCTCGGCCACTGCCGCATTTTTCTCCGCTTCGGGGTTTTTCCTCACAATACCGCAACCCGCAAGGGCAAAGCTGAGTATCACGGCTACGGCTATCAATAGGCTTTTGTTTATCCGCAAGTTTAATTCACTCCCCTACCTGAAATGACTTATTCTAATTATATAGTAATTTACCCATTGTTAAAACATATAATTTTTTCTATAATTCCTTTTATTGATAACAGCAGCTTATAGGGATCCCCTGTTTCGACCCTGAAGGTAAAGCTCGGCCGGCCGGAGGCCTTGAATTTTACCCTTCCGGCGTATTCATTGAGAAACGCCACTAAAGCCCTGGGCTCCACCGGAGCCTTTTGAGTAAACTCAAATTTGATGGCGTTATCCCTTTGCGAAACGGCTTGGATACCCAGCCTCTGACACATGGACTTAATATGCGAAAGTAAAAGCAGGTTTGTCACCGGCCCTGCAGGCTCGCCAAACCGGTCGCATAACTCCTCGTATACATCTAAATAATCGTCAAAGGTATCAATGGATGCTATCCTTCTGTATATTTCCACCTTCTGCTTTTCATCCGGGATATAGGAATCGGAGATATAGGCGTCCACCTCCAAATCCAGCTGGGGCTCCACCCTTTGTTCCACCGGTAGCCCTTTGAGCTCTTTGACTGTCTGGTCCAGCAGTTTGCAGTACAAGTCGTAGCCTACCGCCATCATATGCCCGTGCTGCTCGGGCCCCAGAATATTTCCGGCACCCCGTATCTCCAGGTCCCTTAGGGCTATTCTGAAACCCGAGCCGAATTCGGTAAACTCTTTGATGGCCTTGAGCCTTTTTTCGGCGGCCTCGGTGAGCACCTTATCCTTCCTATAGGTAAAATAGGCGTAGGCTATCCGGTTTGACCTACCCACCCTGCCCTTTAGCTGATACATCTGGGACAGCCCCAGCCTGTCTGAGTCGGTAACAATAATGGTATTTACGTTGGGCATATCCAGTCCGTTCTCAATAATGGTGGTGCACAGCAAAATGTCATACCTTCGCTCCAGAAAGTCCAACATAACCCTTTCAAGGGCCCGCTCGTCCATCTGACCGTGGGCTATGCCTATGGTCGCTCCGGGCACAAGGGCGTGCAGCTCCCTTGCCATCTTTTCTATGGAATGAACACGGTTGTGTACAAAGTAAACCTGACCGTTCCTGCCCAGTTCCCTTTGTATGGCGTCCCGGATAAGCCGGTCGCTTTGTTCAACGATAAAGGTCTCAACGGGAAACCTGTCCCTGGGAGGGTCCAGAATAACGCTCATATCCCTTATCCCTGCCATGGACATATGCAGCGTCCTGGGTATGGGTGTTGCGGTAAGGGTCAAAACGTCAATATTCTCCTTAAGCCTTTTTATTGCCTCTTTATGACGCACCCCAAACCGCTGCTCCTCATCCACCACAAGGAGCCCCAGGTCTTTGAACACTACGTCCTGCTGCAAAAGCCTGTGGGTACCTATCAGTATATCAATATTGCCCTCCTTAAGGAGCCTTAAGATTTCCTGCTGCTGACCGGCGGTCCTGAACCGGCTCATCATTTCGATGTTTATCGGAAACTGCTCCATCCTCTGCCGGAAGGTATTGTAGTGTTGTTGCGCCAGTATGGTGGTAGGTACCAGCATAGCCACCTGTTTTCCGTCCATTACCGCTTTGAAAGCGGCACGCATTGCCACTTCAGTCTTTCCGTAGCCCACATCACCGCACAGCAGCCGGTCCATAGGCCTTCGCCGCTCCATGTCCCTTTTGGTTTCCTCTATGCACCTAATCTGGTCGGGGGTCTCCTCGAAGGGAAACAGGTCATCAAACTGCTTTTGCCAGACGGTATCCCCGCCGAAGGCATGCCCCGCTGCCGCCTCCCTGGCGGCGTACAGTTGCAGCAGTTCCCTGGCCATGCCCTCTATAGCCCTTTTGACGCTGGCTTTGGTCTTTGCCCATTCCCTGCCCCCCATCTTGCTTACACGAACCTTTTTGCCCTCCGCACCTACGTACTTCTGTATAAGATGGGATTGGTATGTGGGCAGGTAGAGCATATCGCCGTTCCTGTATTCTATCTTAAGATAATCCCTCTTTATATTCTCTACCTTTAGCTCCTGTATCCCCTTGTAAATGCCTATTCCCTGGTTCTCGTGCACCACATAATCACCGGGGCTTAGCTCGGTAAAGACCTCAATGCCCTGTTTTTTTGCCTTGGGGACGGCCCTAAACCTCTTTTTGGCGGTCCCGAATATATCGCCATCGGAAAATACCGCCAGTTTTGCTCCGGGAAAAAGAAATCCCTCCTTCACCGTACCTCTGCCCAGTACTACCGTCCCCGCCGGAAACTCCCTGTCGGTGCTACCCTCTGCTAGGGCCGGATGGATATCGTTTTTAACCAATTCTTCCCGGAGCGTACCCAGCCTTGAATCGGAACCGACCAGTACTCCCACCAGGTACCCGTCCTTCCTAAGCCGGGCTATTTCTTTGACTGCCAGAGGTAGTTTCCCGTGGAAAGATTCCATACCCCTTGTGGAAAAACCGAAGGTAATACCCTGCCCTTTTAGTATATCGGTAATACCCACCACGCGGATTTTGTCCAGCATAATTTCCACCTGCACCGGTGCCAGTATCCTGTGCTGCTGCCGGAGAAGGACCTTTCCCTTTTCCCGCCTGTCATTGTAGTGATCAATAAAATCCCCGTGGAACCTTTCCGCCTCTTCCTTTATTCTGACCGGATTATCCAGTACAACCAAACAGTTCTTATCCAGGTAATCAAAAAGGCTTACCGTTTCGCACCCGTACATCCAGTAATTGCCCAATAGACGGGTGCCGGACTCCGTAGCTATGGCCGCCTTAACCGCGGCGGTATCCTCCTTAAGTTCCTCCGCCCTGTCCCCCAGGCCGAAGGCATTGAGCCTCTCAACCGTTTTACTTAGGTCGACGTCCATATTCCGGAGGATCCTCTCCCGTTCCTCTGGCTCTGTCAGCAGTTCCCTGCAGGGGGGTACCCTTATACCGTCTATCTTATCCACTGACCTTTGCGAATCGGCGTCCAAAATTCTTATGGAATCCACCATGTCGCCGAAGAACTCTATCCTGCAGGGGGAAGGGCTGCCCACCGGGAATATGTCCAATATACCGCCTCTTACGCTGAACTGGCCCGGTCCTTCGGTCATGTATCCCCTTTCATAGCCAGCAGTAACAAGCCTTTCCAACACCCTGTCCATGCCCGGCTCTTCGCCGGTTCTAATAATAAGGGTGGTTTTTTTGTATCTATCGGACGGCATCACAGGAAAAAACAGCGCCTCAGCCGGTGCCACCATCATGTCCGCTCCCCCCGAGGCCAATGCGTCCAGCGTGCTTATCCTCTCCCATTCCGCCTCCATACTGTGTACCATATCGTTATACAAGATCGGCTGAAGAGGGGGGTAATAATATACTCTTCCGGCAATGCTTCTCAGGTCCTCCAACACCTCCCGGGCCCTTGCCCCGCTATTGCATACCATCACTACGGGGAAACCCTTACCGGCAAGGGCCGCCGCCCAGAAGGCGCTGCGGGACCCCGAAAGCCCCGACATATTTACCCTTCGGCTACCCCCTTCCAGTTCCTTGACCGCTTCTATAAACTGCGGGCTTTGTTGTATGCTGCGAACAATATATCCGAAATTCATTATGCTCAACCCCTTAAGCCAATAGCAATATTACCGGACTCTTTCAACCGGTATAGGCTGTCATTATTCTGTTCCACAGGCTGTGCAGCACCGACGCCGCCAGCACCGCCAATACCACCGAACCGGAGTACCTTAGTATAAACCAGGTGGCGGTCCCAAACAGCATATGGCTTGCAATGCTTAACGCCGCGGCGATAGTCGAATATGCCGCCGGTGAGCTGTACAGGTCGTACAGCGCCTCAACCATGCCAAACACCAGATGGGTAGGCACGATACCCGCACCAAACACAACCGCCGCTAGCGTCTTTAGCGTTTCTTCCATGACGGGCACAAAAAGGACCAGGGCCCTATCCCCCTTGTACTTAAGCAGTACGCTGCCCGATAAAAAACCCATAAGGGAAGCGGTAAGCCCGGCGACCAGGGTTAGAAGCACAGGGTTCATCCGTTAAACTTGCCCATGGCCGCGTCCGGCCCTTGGTCCAAAAAGGTTTCAACGGCCAGCACCGCCCTCTTTATTGTCTCGTCCATTATGGCCCGCTGCTCCCTGGAAAACCGCTCCAGCACATAACATGCCAGGTCCCGGCCCTCCGGCGGCGGCCCAATACCTAACCGCAGCCGTGGAAAGTCCTCGGTCTGCAGCTGATATATTATGGACTTCATACCGTTATGGGTGCCGGCGCTACCGCTTTTTCGCAGTCTTATCCTACCAATGTCCAAATCAGCATCGTCGTATATCACCAAGAGGTTTTGGTGATGGATTCGGTAGTATTCCACCGCATCAAGCACGCTCATACCGCTTAAGTTCATATAGGTGGAGGGCTTTAAAAGTAGCACATCTCGTCCCGAGATTTTGCCGGTCCCGACGCTTCCCTTAAACCTGGCTCTGCCCATCCTTATACCGTGTTTTGCCGCCAAAAGGTCAATAACGTCAAAACCGACGTTATGCTTTGTATTTGCATACTTCCTCCCCGGATTACCAAGACCCGCTATTATATACATATTAATCACCCCAAAGGATATCTACCATTAATTCTACCACATTTAGCAAAATCAAAACCACCGTTTATTCTTCGGTGGTTTTGTTTTGTTTCATTATTCGATTGTTTTCCTCCAGCAGCACCACCGTGGGCTTTACGTCCCCAGCCCTTTCCCTTTC
>JAAYJF010000028.1 GCA_012523075.1 Clostridiales bacterium
CAAGTACCGTTACAAATATCGGGGCAATCTTTTTTAACAAAAGTAGGCTTTTCATAAAACAATACCTCCCTGTCACTGCTAGGAGGTATTGTTTCCACATTTTTATAATTCTATTCCATAAAACAGCGGCCCACCCCTAAGGGTGGGCCGCCGCTGATATCGTTTCGTATTATAGTTTCTTGGAGAATATTGCTGATACCACTATAACCAGAAGGCCGAAAATCATAAGGCTCTTTTGCTCTATCGCGGTAATCCCGGAGTATGCCACTATCGCTATAAGAACCGGTATTACGTATTTAATCATGGCATACCAGGCCTCAAACAACCCGAAGGATACCTCTCCATTGTTTGTAACCTCGGCCTTAAGTTCTTCCTTGTCCATGAACCAGCCAGCGAATATTGCCAGCAGCATTCCACCAATGGCCAGGAATATCTTGTCGGTTAGTATATCGAAGAAGTCGAAGAACCCAACCCCGAGTACTGTGAACCCTGACATAACCCCCATGGACAGCGAGGAAAGAATGCACATTACGCACATGACTGCTGATGCAACATAGGTAGCTGTCCTTCTTGCCACTCCCTTTTCGTCAATAAGGTATGCAACAACAACCTCAAGCAGGGATACCGAAGAAGTAAGAGCTGCAACCGTAAGCGCTACAAAGAATATTACCGAGAACAGCATTCCTATGCCTCCGCCCATATGAGCGAAAATTTGCGGTACAACAACGAACACAAGGCCGGGGCCCTGGGTCGGCTCCAAACCAAAGGCAAACAGCGCCGGGAATATTGCCAGGCCTGCCATAAGGGCAACTGCAGTATCCATCGAAACTACCGTCAGTGCGTTGCTGGGAAGGTTCTCTTTCTTGTTCAGGTAGCTTCCGTAGGTAATCATGCAGCCCATACCAAGGCTTAGCGAGAAGAAGGCCTGCCCGAGGGCTGCCAGGAAGGTCTGACCCGTTACAACCGACCAGTCGGGCTTAAACAGGAAGTTAAGTCCTGCAGAGGCTCCCGGAAGGCTTACGCTTCTGAATATTATGAATATAAGAAGAACGAACAGTGTGGGCATAAGCACCTTGCCCGCTGCCTCGATACCGCCGGCAACACCCTTGGCAACTATAAATATATTGACTGCCAGGTATATTACCATCCAAACCAGCGGCTCTACGGGAGCTCCAATAAAGGCTACGAAGGTATCTCCGATTGCTTCGGGTGCGGCCAGAAGCCCGGTAACAGATTTAAACACGTAAGCCAGCGACCAACCGCCGACTACCGGATAGAAGCCCATAATGAAGAACCCGCTTAGAACCCCCAAGGCGCCGGCAAATGTCCAGTTCCTGTTTTGAGATTTGTAAGCACCAACCGTCGCAAGACCGGTCTTTCTACCCACGGTAAACTCGGCGAGCATAATACTAAGTCCGACAAAAAGAATACATCCTAAATAAATGACTATGAATGCGCCACCGCCGTTCATACCAGTCAGGTAGGGGAACCTCCAGATGTTTCCAAGGCCGACCGCCGAGCCGGCTGCCGCCATAATGAAACCGAAACGGGAACCCCAGTTTTCTCGTTGCTTTTTTTCTACTTGTTGCATTAAAAATTCCCTCCTTTTAAAAATAATAGTAATTTAAATATGCCTTTAATTTATGTTATACCAAAGGGTAAAAATTGTCCAGTTAAAAAAATAGAGATAATCAACAAAAAATCGAGATTGCTGGCAATTACGATAGCTATCACGGGTTAATTGCAGTATTTATATAACAGTCGCCTTGTATTGTATTACATCCCTTATTGCAATATATGGTTTAGTTTATTCATCTGGCATATCCCAGTTGTTGTACACGTTTTGTATATCGTCGTTATCCTCCAGCATATCAATAAGCCGGTTCATGAATTTAATATCATCCCCGTTTGTCAGTGTAACGGTGGTATTGGGTATCATGGCCACTTCAGCAGCCAAAGGCTCAAGGCCGCTGTTTTGCACCACTTCCAGGACTTTCCCAAAATCCTCGGGTAGGGTAATTATCTCATAGCCCTCCTCTTCAATCTCCACGTCCTCGGCCCCTGCTTCTATGGCTACCATCATAACCTGCTCATCGTCTATCTCATCGGTTCTGGCTATTATTATCTGGCCCTTTTTCTCGAACAGATAGGACACGCAGCCAGTGGTGCCCAGGTTGCCGCCATTTTTATCAAAGGCATGTCGCACATCCCCCGCCGTTCTATTCCTGTTTTCGGTAAGGGCATCCACGATAACCGCAACCCCACCGGGCCCATACCCTTCGTAGACCACCTGCTGGTAATCAGCGTCTCCAAGTTCTCCGGCACCCCTTTTAATCGCCCTTTCAATGGTGTCGTTGGGCATGTTCTGCGCCTTGGCCTTCGAGATGGCGTCCCTTAATGCCGGGTTGGTTGTAGGGTCGCTTCCACCCTCCTTGGCAGCAACGGATATTACCCTACCTAGTTTGGTGAATATCTGGCCCTTTTTAGCATCCTGCCTGCCCTTCCTGTGTTGAATATTAGCCCATTTGGAATGTCCAGCCATAATTGTTAACTCCTTTCATCATCTAAATATACCACTCCCGAGGTGGACTGGGAGGAATATTTCTCTTATGTTCGGATACCCGGTGCAGCCTCTCTATAATCAGCCTGTCCCTTTCGGGTATACTTTTACCCTCCAGCAAATCGTCCACCATGTCGTAGGTAGTACCCATTTCTCCTTCGTCGGTCTGACCCTCCCACAATCCGGCAGTCGGTACCTTTTTTATGACTTTGTCCGGCACCCCCAGGATTTTTGCCCATTCCCTTACTTCCCTTTTTGTTATGTGCGCAATGGGTTGAAGGTCCACTCCACCGTCACCGTACTTTGTAAAGTACCCAACATAGGTTTCCGCAGCGTTATCGGTTCCCGCCACCAGGTAATTTAGCCCATTGGCCACTGTGTACAGCGTACTCATCCTGAGCCTTGCTTTCAGGTTAGCCCTGGCAATCTTCAAATTGTCTTCGCCAGTTCTCTTTAAGTCTGCACGCTTTTCAAATATTTTGCCTACCAGGTCCCGGTGGATGGATGTCAAATCTATTTCTATAGAATCAATGCCGCAGGCCTCTATCACACTAGCGGCGTCTGTCATGTCCTGGCTGCTACTGTTACAGGGCAGCACTATACCAAGGGAATTTTCCGGTAGGGCCTTTTTAATAAGGAAGGCCACCACCGCCGAATCTATGCCACCGGATATCCCGACCGCCAGCCCCCGGGTTTTGGTCTTTGATACTTTGTCCGATAGCCATTCAACAGTTTTTTCTATCCTGCTATTTATGTCCATAGTTTTTCACCTCTCAAAAAATGCGCTAAAAATATATTAGCACAGCCTTGGTATTTAGTAAACCCGACCATTAAGTATGAATATTTCAACAGGACATGGAAAGAGTAGATAATGATATCCAAAGTGCAGGAGGTACAAATGACGGCAAAACTGATAGCTATCGGGTTAGTCACTGGGATATGCAACGGCCTTTTCGGATCTGGCGGCGGCACAATTCTGGTGCCGGCCATGGTTTTTTTATTGGGCATAGAAGACCACAAAGCCCATGCCACTGCGATAATGGTTATTCTTCCCCTTTCGATACTTAGTACCATAATATATTACATAGGCAGCTTTATAGACTGGCCTACCACCCTTAGGGTGGTTTCCGGTGGTATGGTGGGCAGCTTTATCGGAGCACGGATATTTAACAGGATACCAGCCTACGTCCTGCGAAAAATTTTCGGCGCCTTTATGATTATCGCCGCTATCAGGATGGTGTTTTGACTGCTTATCATAATTATTGGACTTTTAGCAGGTATAATTGGGGCCATGGGTATAGGCGGAGGCGCGGTGCTTATTCCCGCCCTTACACTGCTAGCCGGTTCCAGGCAACACACGGCCCAGAGCATAAATCTTATTAGTTTTATACCAGTTGCAGTAATAGCCCTTATTATTCATTACCGGAAAAACAATTTAAGCACCGATTATTCTCCTGTCCTTATACTGACCGGCCTTGCGGGCGCATTAATAGGCTCCGGCCTTGCTGTACGACTATCCGCAGATATCCTGTCAAGGCTCTTCGGCATCTTTCTTTTTATAATGGGGTTTATGGAGATTCTATACAAGGATCCGAAATAATCCCCTACCCCAATTCTACCAAAACACAGTAACCATAAATAATTTGTAGGCCTAATTTCTCTGCTTTGCCTACTATCTCCCCGCTTTCGGCCCCGGGCTGAAACCACAATCTTTTTATGCCCAGTTCCGCTGCCTCATCCAAAACACCCAGCCCTGCCTTTGGAGGTACTATTACGCTGACTGCCCCGGGCATCTCCGATAGGTCCTTTAGGCTTCCGTAACACTGGACACCTTCAATCTCTTTGCAGTTAGGGTTTACCGGATAAACCGTATAACCTTCCCTTATAAGCCTTTTGAACACCTTGTACCCGAATTTTTGAGTATTGGCCGACGCACCCACTACCGCCCAGGTCTTTTCCTTCAATATATCCCTTATATTCTCTCTCCCGTTTTTCCCTTCCATAGTATTCCCCCTATTGTAGTCCTTATTGGAGATGCCTCTATCAAGGTATTCTAGGCACCGACCACTATCCACTAACCACTACCCACTAGCCACTGGCCACTAACCACTGTATATATTAAACAAGATTATCCCTCTACCCCATTACCGGTAGCGAAATAATCCTTCCTAAACACACTCACTGCATAATCTTTTGTACTTTTTATACGACAGGCTTACCAAAGATTTATCCTGGCTGTAAGTAATCATTTCTATCGCTTCATCTATTGAAAAAAAGCCCCCCAGAATAAAGCCCTCATCCTTGTTAACGTTTGTCTCATCTTCGTCGGTGTTCATTATAAACCACGTTATACGATTGCAAACAGGCTTCTGTCGGCTTATAGAAAAGAATTCGTAACTTGTTTCTCCTGCCGGCGATATGACCTCCGCTTCAACACCTGCTTCCTTCTTGACCCTCGCTTTGGCTGTCTCTACAGAGATGCTTCCGTTTCTTATTACTCCCTTTGGCAGTACCCATTCATCCTTATGGTTCTTTAGAATGAGTACCTTGTCTTTGTTGAAGACCACACCACCGGCACAATTCCTGAAAAGCATAGGCAATCTCCCCTTTTTGGTTTTTGTTTGCGTTTTAATTATATCATACCCCAGAAACAAAACAAAACCCATATACCTCAAATAATAAATTAATTATTTTCAGGGTACTCTTTAATAGATGAACAACAAATCGGAGGTTTCATAATGCATATAATCTATCACTGCGTCGGGGGTGCTCACTCGTCGGCAATTGCCTCTGCCATACACTTAAGCCTACTTCCAAAAACCAGAGTGGCAACCGGCAGGGAAATCTTAAGCATACCGTACTTTGACAACGTTTCTGCCGGGCAGTATGGATGCATAATCCACAGAGGAATAGATGAATACGGAAACAATATATACACCCTCAGTCGCCAGTTCTCCGGCAAGCTAATAACCCGTGCCCTTGAAGACCTCGCTCTTATACTGACTGGGGATGAAAACCGGGTGGTTTTTGTTAATGTATCTCCCGCTGTTAACACCGTTATGAAAATAGGCGGATTTCTTTCAAGACGGCTTCATTTTATTTCGTTGGGCAGGCCCATAGTCGTCTGGGGAAGCCGTAGGGCTTACATGGATATAGTGGACGTCGTAAGCCGGACTAAGAAAAAGGTGCAGACCGGACAAAACCCCAAAAAATAACAGACCGTTTGGGTCTGTTATTTTTCTATGGCTTTGAAGTTATATCTTTCTAGCTTCAATCCTTCCAGGAAAGCCGCCCTCGCTTCGGGCGAAGAATATATCGGATACTGCCATCGGCCATCCACCTGGTTGAACCATACAGCTATCTTTATCCTTGGGAAGTCCTCCGCCAGCTGCCTGAAAGCATCCCTTATCCATTCGGATTTATCGCCGCCGGCTTCGTTGGAAGAAAACTCCGTTATAATTAGCGGCTTATCCGGATACAGGGAGGAGTATTCGTGGTATATTCCGCTGTATATGGGCCCGAAGTCCCTCCACCGGTCCCAGTCATAGCTGGTGCCGTTATTGTAACCTGTAAGTCCGACCCAGTCCACGTATTCGTCCCCCGGATAGTATAAATGGGGATTGTTCCAATTGAAATCGGGGAAGGACCTGTCGTGGGGATTCCATACGAAATACGCGTTATCCGCACCTTCTTCCCTGAAGATGTCGTGTATTCTCCTCCACGCCTCTATATAAAGGTCATGGTCCTTTCCGAAGAACCACGTGCACCACGGGTCCCAGTCACCGTTCATTTCATTGGCAAAGCGGAAGAATACCGGCTGGTCCAGTTCCTTTATTTTGGTAGCCCACCTTGTTATATAATCGTCGTAGTCGCCTCTGACTATATCGGGTATCATTATCCTTTCCAGATTACCCTCCGACCATGGATGCAGCGTAAGCATCATAATCCGTCCGTCGGCATATATCTCCCGCACATCCTTTTCCGGGAATTCGGTGTCAAAGGAAGAATAGGTCATCGCAAATTCAAATCTGTGCCCCAGATTTGCCTCGGCCATCCTAAGACCGTCCAGATAATATCCCGGAGTGTGTGTGCTGAATATCCCCCACAGAGTTTTATCTTCGGGTATATGGAATTTTGTTTTGTTGCCCTCAATCAGCACTTCAAAGTTATCCGGGTATTTTTCCGGTTTTGCTCCCTTAATATAGTAGTCAAAGGAAGAAAAACTGTTCATTATATCCTGGAACGCAGCAATGGCATCCTCCATGTTTTCTCTGTCTGTCTTCATGATGTATGTGTATACATAATCCTCGTCCTTGGGTATTACATTTACTTCATAATAGTAGTTAAAATCTTGCTCAATCGTTTCTATTCTTGGCCTTGTCCACATATACTCCACTATGCGGCTGGCATTTTCCTTTTTATCGCTTCTGAACAGCACCTGTATATCAGCCAATCCTTCAAATATCTTTTTGTTGCTGTACCCTATATAGGTGTTGGGCGTTATTCCATTGAGCCGCTGTTTGTATATATATAGTTTTCCCAGACCCGGACCTAAAAAACTTGTGCCCGCGAATTCATTCCTATTGTCTACCTGCCAGCTATCAGGGACTTGAACGGTATACTTGTCAACGTTATTGTAGTAAAGATTGTACCTCTCTCCAGCGGCCCTATTGCGCATATTCAGGGTTGCGATAAAGTCTTCGAATTGCTGAAAGAATGTTTCGAAATATTTAAGGTCGGATGCCAGCGTTATATGATAGGAAGTCGCCCCGTTATTCATAATGTATATATCAACGTAATACTCTTTGTCTTTTATCCATTTTATGTGGTACTGGCTGTGATTATCCTTTTCAATTAATTTATCCTCGATGAGGATATAGCTGCCTCCGCTATCCTTAAGATTAGTAAATGTTTTGCTGGGCATGCTGCTTCTTTCCCTGCTCAGCACCTCTATACCGCCTATTTCGTTAACTTCCCCTTCTATTTCTTTCGTTAATATGTATTCATATTGACTTTTTTGGGACAGAGTCCATCCTTCCATTAGTATAAACTCAAGCTGCCCGTTTAACAGGGTGGTAAAGGAGCTCCCTAAAGGCGATATCTGCGATTGCCAGGTATCAGGCTTATCAGACCCTTCCGCGTACACCGTATGGGTCAGGGTAAGAATTATTAGAAACATAATTATCGTTATTAGCCTTTTATTCTTCAACTAAATCACTCCCCGCGGTTTTCAAAACATTATTCCTCTGTTTATTAGACGCATACTGCGTATCAATGTTCTATGTGCGGTCAATTTTTATCCTTACTTCGCTTCGTTAATTATATATCTATTGTTTATTCTACACTCGCCCCGGGTTTTCCTTCATCGGACAACATTCTGCGAAAAATAAAATGGCTCCTCAGGCTGGATTCGAACCAGCAACCCCTCGGTTAACAGCCGAGTGCTCCACCGTTGAGCTACTGAGGAACATTTTAAAAGTTAAACCCGGCAGCGACTTACTCTCCCAAGGCGTCTCCACCTCAGTACCATCAGCGCTGGAGGACTTTACCTGTGTGTTCGGAATG
>JAAYJF010000081.1 GCA_012523075.1 Clostridiales bacterium
CCCTGTATGACCATGGTGATTTGGAACTTTACCTCGGAAACACCAAAAAGTCATTGGATATGATATACCAAGCTGCCGGGGAAGCCTTCGAAGATGGGAAGTTTCCTTTGTTTTTGGGAGGGGAGCATTTGATAAGCCTTCCGGTAATAAAGGCCGCCTTCGAAAAATATGGTAGTGAATTGGCACTTTTTCATTTTGATGCCCATACCGACCTAAGGGAGGAATACATGGGCGAGACCCTGTCCCATGCGACAGTAATAAAAAGGTGCATGGACTTTATGAAGGGGAGCAACATCTACCAGTTTGGCATCCGTTCGGGGCTTGCGGAAGAGTTTGAACTAGGCAGTCGTGAAACTAACTTTTATCCCTTTGAAGTAATTGGGCCGCTACAGCGTGCCGTTAAAGAGATAGGAGACCGGCCGCTTTACGTTACGCTAGATATAGACGTGGTGGACCCGGCCTATGCACCGGGTACCGGGACGCCCGAACCCGGCGGGTGCAGCGCAAGGGAGATATTAAGTGCCGTGCATGTTTTTGGGGCTTGTAACCTCGTGGGGATGGATGTTGTAGAGGTGATGGGGTACGGTGACCCGGCGGGGATAACGGGGGTATTGGCGGCCAAGATAATAAGGGAAGCTCTTATTGCCACCGCATTAGGCATTAAAAAAGGAGAATGGGTCAATGGTACTTAAGGCTGTAAACATGATAAGAAGCATCGTTCAGGGTGTGGTGTCAGAAGGTGACCTGGCCGTTGATGCAACGGCCGGGAACGGGCACGACACCCTGTTTCTCGCCTCCCTGGTTGGAGATAGCGGCCTTATCTATGCCTTTGATAATCAGCAAAGAGCCCTGGATATCACGCGGGAGCGGTTAAGGGCCCACCGGCTTGAGCAAAGGGTAAAGCTAATATGCGACGGCCATGAGAGGATGGATAAGTACGTTACCGACAGGGTTAAGGCCGTTGTGTTCAACCTGGGATACCTACCCGGCGGTGACCATGGGAAAACTACCCTGCCTGGGACAACCCTAACCGCCGTGGAAAAGTCCTTGGATTTGTTGCTGCCCGGCGGAATTTGCGCTATAGCCGTGTACCGCGGCCATGGGGAGGGGCAGAGGGAAGATGCCCTGTTAAGGGAATACCTGACCTCACTGGATCCTCGTATTTATATTTCGGTTTGGGCAGAGGCGACCAATCAGAGGAATAACCCACCGCTAGTGTGGCTTGTCCAGAAAAAAAGGGGTACTTGTCCAACAAATTACTACCGAATCATACTATAGTAATCACCTGAAATCTGTTATATAATAATTGCATAAAAGGTTTTGCTTTGCGGTTCCTCCGGCAGGTATAGGCATAATACACCGGTCGGACTGCATAATATTAAACTAAAAGGAGGGAATGATTTGAAAAAGCTACAACTTACCACCAAGATACTCATTGGCTTAATTGCTGGTATTGTAGTAGGACTATTGCTTGGCGGGACCCCCGAAATAGCCACTGAGTATATCAAACCTTTTGGCGACCTGTTCCTTAGAATGATTAAAATGATAATCGTTCCACTGGTACTGTCATCGCTGGTTGTGGGAGCGGCTAGCATGGGGGATGTAGGAAGGCTGGGAAGAATAGGCGGGAAGACAATGGCTTATTATTTGGTAACAACAGCCGTGGCGGTAGTAATAGGACTTATACTTGGTAATGTGATAAATCCCGGAGCGGGCCTTAGCATCCCAGTTGACGCTACTGTTGAAGCTGCGGAGGCCCCAAATATTGCGAATACCCTGTTAAATATTATACCCGACAACTCTTTATCTGCGCTGGTATCCGCAAACATGCTCCAAACTATAGCCTTTGCACTGTTCCTGGGTATAGGCATTACCCTTGTGGGCGAAAAAGGCAAACCCTTCCTGAACTTCTTCGAAAGTATGGCAGAAGTAATGTACAAGATTGTAGCAATAGTTATGGCCTATGCACCGATAGGGGTATTTGCACTCATCACACCCGTTGTGGCCCAGAACGGACCAAAGGTGTTGCTGCCATTAGGAAAGGTAATAATAGCGGTATACATTGGTTGTGCGATTCATGCTGTAATAGTTTACTCCGGTGCAGTAAAGATTTTTGCAAAGATGAATCCCATGACCTTCTTCAAGGGTGCCGCACCGGCATCGGTGGTTGCCTTTAGTACCTGTAGTAGTTCAGGTACTCTGCCCGTAACTATAAAGAGTGCCAGGGATAATCTTGGAGTACCCGAGAGCATAGGCAGTTTTGTTTTGCCCCTTGGTGCTACCATAAACATGGACGGAACAGCTTTGTACCAGGGTGTATGCGCCCTGTTTGTGGCCCAGGTTTATGGGCTTGAACTGGGTATTGCCCAGCAGCTGACAATTATTCTCACGGCAACTCTTGCCTCCATAGGAACCGCCGGAGTACCGGGAGCGGGCTTTATAATGCTAACCATGGTACTTACCGCTGTAGGCCTACCCCTTGAGGGTTCGGCTCTTATTGCCGGTATAGACAGGGTATTGGATATGGCAAGAACCTCCATTAACGTTACAGGCGATATGGCCGGTGCGGTGGTAATAGCAGCTACCGAAGGCGAGTTAATGGAGCCGAAGGAATTGCAGGAAGCTAAAGAAGTATAAATATAAATTTAAAAATTATGAAAGACAATAAAGCATCCCGAAATGATTCGGGATGCTTTATTGTTGGGAGGCGATATACTTGACTAGGACAATAGGTGTTATAGGAAATGATCTTATATTGCTCGGAATACTGGGCTATTTCATGTTATAATTGAACGGGATTTAAGGATAAAAACTAAACAGGGAAAGGCAATAGGTTTACCACTAGATCCAATTAAGGAGGAAACAATAACGATAACTATGGATTTTAATAAGAAAATTGAAGAAATTTGTGTATCTGCACTTTTAGAAGAAATCACCACTACACCAAAGCCGGGGTTGGTAGACACTCTAAATAGTGGTGCCCATAAGGACATGGATTATTCTACTTTTATTGCAAGCATAAATGCAATTAGACCTTATTTTTTAAAATTTACTCAGGCTGGAGCGGAGCTCAACAGAATTGATAATACTACCCTTGCACAGCTGCGGCCTTTAGGACTGCAGTGTGAAAAAGCTATGCTTAAAGCGACAAAGGGAATTAACACCCATAAAGGTGCCATATTTTCATTAGGGATTTTGGCCGCTTCTGCTGGATACTGCTATAG
>JAAYJF010000168.1 GCA_012523075.1 Clostridiales bacterium
AATGCCGATACAGGTTATTTTTAGTAGTTTTCCGGCCGTGCTTCCAGTGTCACATCCACCTTGTTTTCGGTATTTCCCCTGTAATATGTGACGGTGATGGTATCACCGGGTTTGTATTTATAAAGCTCCTTTGTAAGCTGGCTTATGCCGCTTATTTTTTTGCCGTTAAGGGCGGTGATAATATCTCCGGCCCTCAGCCCGGCCTTGCCAACCGGCGTGTTTTCGCCCGCCTCGAACACGTAAAAGCCTTCTTCTACAGCCAGCTTTACGCCATGCTGCCTTCTTACCGCCTGCACGTCTATGCCACGGACCCCTAAGTATACCATCGTGAATTTACCCTCTTCAATTATCTGTTCAACGATCGGCTTTGCCTGGTTTATGGGTATCGCAAAACCAAGGCCCTCCGCTACGCTGGAGGATATTTTGGCGGTGTTCATTCCTATTACCTCGCCCCTCGAGTTTAGCAGGGGACCGCCGCTGTTTCCCGGGTTTATGGATGCGTCGGTCTGAATCAGGTCCTCCATCACCTCAGCTTGTGACAGTTGGATGGACCGGTGCAGCCCGCTTATAATCCCCGACGTGACGCTTCGCTGGAAGTCAAGCCCTAAGGGGTTGCCTATGGCTATCGCAATCTCGCCCACCGTAAGGGCGTCGCTATCTCCCAAGTCCGCCACCGGCAGGTTTTTGCCATCCACCTTAAGTATCGCCATGTCCAGGGAGCTGTTGTTCCATAATACCTTGGCGTCTTTCTCGGTACCGTCGTTGAACAGCACGGTGATTTCTTCGGCCTGTCCGCTGTTAACCACGTGGTCATTGGTCAGGATGTATCCATCGGGGTGTACTATGAACCCCGAACCCACTCCCTCGCCCCGCCGGGGTATCCCAAAGAACATGTCCCTCTGGATGGTTACGGTGGTAACCCCCACCACCGTTGGGGTGGCTTTCTGTGCCACCGCGGATACTATCGAAATATCTTCTCCCTTTGGTTCAATAATTATCGGGGATTGCCCGCCCGGCGGCTGTATTATGTCGTTACCCATAATAACCGGCATATAATAGGCGGTCAGAAAGCTCCCCACCACTGCTCCAATAAGGGCAAACAAAAAGGCTTTGAAAGCGCCGGACCGGCGGGGGTAATCCCGGCGATAATAGCCGTCATTAGGATTTTCGGGTGTATAATTATCCATAGTCTTTGCCTCCTTACCGGAATCTCCGGAACATAATATTATAAATACCCTTAATAATATATTCTAAAACCGCCGCCACCAAAAATCAACTGGGACATGGGGGCAGGTCATTTGTCTCATTATTTATTGTTTATTATATGGAGGAGAATAGGTTAACCTATAGTATAATATTAAGTGGAAGTAAGTAGCCGGGCTTTCACGTCCGGTATTGGAGGGGGAAAATAATATGAAAGGAAAGACGAAGGCCGTTTTAAAGGACACGGCGGCTCCGGGCGGACGGCTGGTGCAGCTTGATATACCGGCAGTGCCGACGTAATAAGGCAGTCCCTGGATATGGTAAAGGCGGTGGGACCGATGGAGCCGGTTATTACCCGCCGGCTTAAGCTTGAGGAATACAAAAAAGATATGGAGCTAATGGGTTCGGGCAATTGCGGCAAGGTTATCCTATGTCCATAGAAGGTAAGGAGGAATGAAAATGTCGGATGTACACCAAATGAATTTTTTGAAGGAAAGGATTGAAGGGCTTAAGGAGCAAGGGGTATACCGGAAACTGCCGGAACTCCAGGGACCCTCCGGAGCATTGTCGGTTATAAACGGCAGGGAGGTAATAAACCTATCCTCCAACAACTATCTGGGCTTTGCAAACCATCCGCGTCTTAAAAGGGCTGCCATTGAAGCGGTGGAGGAATATGGCGCCGGTGCCGGTGCAGTAAGGACCATTATAGGCACCATGGATATACATAACAAGATGGAGGAAATACTGGCGGAGTTTAAGAGGGAGGAAGCGGTGATAGTATTCCAGTCGGGGCTTACCTGCAATTCGGGTACCATACCGGCGGTTATGGAGGACGGGGATTTAATTATTTCCGATGAATTAAACCACGCCAGCATTATTGATGGATGCCGCCTTTCAAAGGCCAAAACGGTGAGGTTCAAGCACTCGGACATGGAGGACCTTGAAAGGGTGCTTAAGGAAAACAGCCACAAATACAAAAACCGCCTAATAATTACCGACGGCGTGTTCAGCATGGACGGAGACATCGCAAGGCTGCCGGATATAGTGGACCTTGCGGAGAAATACGATTGCATGACCTATATAGACGACGCCCACGCCAGCGGCGTGCTGGGTGAAAGCGGCCGGGGTACGGTGGACCACTTCGGGCTCCACGGAAGGGTTGACTTTACAATTGGTACCCTTTCCAAGGCAATAGGCGTGATGGGCGGCTACGTGGCAGGTAAGCAGGTGCTCATTGACTGGCTCAAGCACAGGGGTAGGCCCTTTTTGTTCAGCACCGCCCATCCGCCGGCGGTGGTGGGGGCCGTCATAGAAGCGGTTAGTATGCTTATGGAATCTACCGAGTACACAGACCGGCTGTGGGATAATGCCAGGTATTTCAAAACAAAGCTGGGTGATTTGGGTTTCAATACCGGCAAGAGCGAAACGCCCATAACCCCGGTAATTATTGGCGAAGAGGCAAAGGCGATGCAGTTTAGTGACAGGCTTTTCGAGGAGGGCGTATTTGCCCAGGGAATTGCGTTCCCCACCGTACCAAGGGGGACCGCAAGGGTAAGGACCATAGTTACCGCCGAGCATACAAAAGAGCAGCTTGACCGGGCTACGGATATATTCCAGAAGGTTGGGGAAGAGATGAAAATTCTATAGCACATACCAAAAACCGCCCTCACCCGGGGCGGTTTTTGTAAATGTTTTACCCAGAGGATGTCTTTGGTATAATTAAGCTATACTACTATGGGGGTATTGCCTATATGTTTACCGGTATATGCAGGCTTGACTTAATGCTGCACGGTTCGGGAAGTTTAAAGGACAAGAGAAGAATATTAAAGAGTATAATCGAAAAGCTTAAAAATAGATACAACGTATCGGTAGCGGAGGTTGGCAGCAACGACAAATGGCAGACCGCCTCCATAGGGGTGTCCACTGTTTCCAACAGCAGGCTTCAGACCGACAGGGTATTGGATGCGGTAATAAGGTTTGTAGAAACCGATGTGAGAGTTGAGATAACTTATTGCCACAGAGAAACGATATGAGAAGAAACTGGGAGGACAGTTATGGAACAGGAAAACAAAAATTGCAGTCAAAGGATTGATAAGGCGCTTGATATACTTGAGAAAACCTATCCCGGTGCGACCACAGAACTTTTGCACAAAAATCCCTTTCAGCTTCTTATAGCAACAATACTTTCCGCACAGACCACAGACAGGCAAGTAAACAAGGTGACTCCGGGCCTGTTTGAAAGGTTTCCGGACGCGAGGGCTCTGGGGGAGGCGGACGTGGGAGAGATTGAAGATTTTATAAAAACCTGCGGGTTTTATAAAACCAAAGCAAGGAATATAAAGGAGACCTGTCGAATTATAACGGAAAAGTACAACGGCACGGTTCCGGATACTATGGAAGACCTTACATCTCTGCCGGGGGTGGGCAGAAAAACGGCCAATGTTGTACTGAGCAACGCCTTCGGGGTTGACGCCATAGCTGTGGATACCCATGTGTTCAGGGTGGCCAACAGGCTGGGACTGGCAGCGTCCGAAAACGTTAGAGGTACCGAAGAACAGCTTATGGAGAACATACCCCGCGATAAATGGTCAAGAGCCCATCACTGGCTGATACACC
This sequence comes from Clostridiales bacterium, assembly GCA_012523075.1. Taxonomy (GTDB): domain Bacteria; phylum Bacillota; class Clostridia; order Ch29; family Ch29; genus JAAYEV01. Next base: position 3,820 of record JAAYJF010000168.1, read on the forward strand.
ACGGCAGAAGAGTGTGCAGGGCAAGGAAGCCGATGTGCGGCCATTGCCCCCTGGCGGGGATATGTGAATTTGAAAGAGACAAGTAAGAGGCGCAAGGGATGCGGCGGAGGCAGCTGCCAACAGAGACGCGCCACTAATCACTGGGCACTGTTCACTATATTGAACGCATTTAAAACTTTACATCTTCTAGTGTGTCATCCTGCGCGCAGAGGCTGTCATGCTGAGTGCAGCGAAGGACCTTGCGTGGCGGTTGTCATCCTGA
>JAAYJF010000103.1 GCA_012523075.1 Clostridiales bacterium
CCATCCCCGTTTTACCATGGCCTCCAACACGTCACGGCGCATGCTGTGGGTCTCGTTTAGTATGTTTTCCAGTAAAAGGCCGAAGGCCTCCCCGGTGCTTTCGTTGATAGAATTGTTGTATGAATTTGACAGCTGTTTTTCGGAAAGCAGCAGATCGGTCAGTATTTCTCTGTCTCCGAAATAGTCGGCATCTTTCATGGTAAAACCTCCTTTAGTTGCCGCTGCTTCGGGAAATCACGTAGTCAAGCAGTGCGTTGTAATGTTTTTTGTGCTTATCCGCAAGGTTGCTGCACAAATTCTTAATCTCGGAATCCCGACACTGTATTGAATACTGTTTTAGCTTTGATATTATCAGAGATTCGTGGGAAAGCTGGTCCTCTAGTATTGACAGATTCTTGGATGACAGCGTTTCAAAGGCTTCCGAAGGGTAAATATCCTCCACACAAAGGCCTCCCCTTATATAAATTTTCTTTTGTATATTATTGTCCACGGGAAGTTTTTTATTTGCGTAAATTGTTGCCCGTTAAGAGATAATACTCCTTAACTGGGACATTTCGCAATATTTTTTTGGTATAATAATACTAACCATTGATGGTGGGCGGGGAAACCGACGACCGGCAGAAAAGGCAAAGTCTAGAAAACGATTGACAAGGTATTTTAATTTGACTATAATACTCAAAAATACCTGGTTATATATAATGTGATAAAGACTATGCACAGCTGTCATCCTGAGCGAAGGATCTTGCGAAGCGAAGGACCTTGCGGAAGGCAAATAAGGGTTCTTCAGCCGTTCCTTCTTCAGGATAGCAAAAGGGATTTTTTCAAAAGTTTCGATATAAAAGAAAAGGGGATGCTTATTAATGTACCAAGACAAAGTGGAAAAGAAGGGTCTGACCTTTGACGATGTACTGCTTATTCCGGCCATGTCCCAGGTTCTTCCCAGGGAAGTGGTGCTAAGCACCAATCTTACAAAGGAAATAAAGCTAAACATTCCGATAGTGAGTGCGGGTATGGACACGGTTACAGAAGCTAGGATGGCTATTGCCATGGCAAGGGAGGGGGGCATTGGCATAATACATAAGAACATGTCCGTTGAGGACCAGGCCTCGGAGGTGGACAAGGTAAAGCGCTCGGAACACGGTGTAATAGTGGACCCCTTCCACTTAGGGCCCGACCGCTTTATTTCAGACGCCTTGCAGCTAATGGAAAAGTATCGAATATCCGGGGTGCCCATAACCGTCGGCGGCAAACTGGTGGGTATTCTCACCAACAGGGACTTAAGGTTTGAAACGGACATGACCAAAAGGATCTCCGACGTAATGACCAGCGAAGACCTAATAACAGCACCGGAAGGGACAAACCTTACCGAAGCCCAGGGGATACTTATGAAGCATAAGATAGAAAAGCTTCCCATTGTAGATAAGGAAGGAAACTTAAAGGGGCTAATAACCATAAAGGATATTGAGAAGGCTATACAGTATCCGAACTCCGCGAAGGACAACAAGGGAAGGCTGCTGGCCGGGGCGGCGGTAGGGGTGACCCCCGATATGATGGACAGGGTGGAAGCTCTTGTGAATGCAAAGGTGGACGTAGTGGTACTGGATACAGCCCATGGCCATTCCGCCGGCGTTATAGAGGCGGTGGACAGGATTAAGTCGGCGTACCCTGACCTTCAGCTGGTAGCGGGAAATGTTGCCACCTACGAGGGTACCGAGGACCTTATAAAGGCCGGCGCCGATGCTGTGAAGGTGGGAATAGGCCCCGGGTCAATATGCACCACACGGGTGGTGGCCGGCATTGGTGTTCCCCAGATAACCGCCATTATGGACAGTGCGGAAGCGGCGTCCAAATACGGGGTGCCCATTATTGCTGATGGAGGCATTAAGTATTCGGGAGACATTCCAAAGGCCATAGCCGCCGGCGCGGATACCGTAATGATTGGCTCGCTGTTTGCCGGTACCGAGGAGAGCCCGGGGGATATTGAGATATACCAGGGCAGGAGTTATAAGGTTTACCGCGGCATGGGCTCCATAGCCGCAATGGCATCGGGAAGCAAGGACAGGTATTTCCAGGAAGGAAATAAAAAGCTGGTACCCGAAGGGGTGGAAGGCCGGGTGCCCTACAAGGGATCGCTGGCAGACACCGTTTACCAGCTTGTGGGCGGCTTAAGGGCCGGTATGGGTTACTGTGGGACCCGAACCCTAGAGGAACTTAAGGCCAATACAAAGTTTATGACGATAACGCCGGCGGGGCTAAGGGAAAATCATCCCCATGACGTTCAGATAACAAAGGAAGCGCCTAACTACAGTATAGGCTAGGAGAGGAGCATACTAATGTCACAGCCATCCGGCAGGAACATAAAAAGCTTTATAGAGGACCAGCAGAAAAGCATCCGGGAGACGGTAGGAGGCAAAAAGGTACTCTGTGCCTTAAGCGGCGGAGTGGATTCGTCGGTGGCGGCGGTACTGGTGCACAGGGCCGTCGGGGATAGGCTTACCTGTATATTTGTAGACCACGGCCTTTTGCGGAAGGATGAAGAGATACAGGTAGAGAAGGTGTTTAGGGATATTTTCAACATAAACCTTATAACGGTGGACGCTGCAGATAGGTTTCTGGGCCGACTTAAGGGCGTGATGGACCCCGAGACCAAAAGGAAGATAATAGGCGAGGAGTTTATAAGGGTGTTTGAGGAGGAAGCCGGCAGGCTGGGCAAGGTGGATTTTCTTGTCCAGGGCACCATCTATCCTGACGTTATAGAAAGCGGTAGCAAGGGGGCCTCGGTGATAAAGAGCCATCACAATGTGGGCGGACTGCCGGAGGATATGAAGCTGTCCCTTATTGAGCCCTTGAGAGAACTTTACAAGGACGAGGTAAGAAGGGTGGGAATAGAGCTTGGCATCCCGGAGGACCAGGTATGGCGTCAGCCCTTTCCGGGGCCGGGCCTTGCCATAAGGATTATAGGGGAGGTCACTCGGGAGAAGCTTGAAATACTCAAGGAAGCGGATTACATATTAAGGCATGAGATAGCGAAGGCCGGCCTGGACAGGGAAATTTGGCAGTACTTTGCGGTGCTGCTGGACGTAAAATCCGTGGGCGTTACGCAGGACGAAAGGACCTACGACCATGTGCTGGCCATAAGGGCGGTTAACAGTTCCGACGGTATGACGGCAGATTGGGCAAGGATTCCCTACGGGGTGCTGGGAAAGATTTCGTCAGGGATTGTAAATAACGTGCCGGGCATAAACCGGGTGGTGTACGATATTACCACCAAACCCCCCGGAACCATCGAGTGGGAGTAAAATCAGGGGGACGGTTCCTCTGGTTTGCAAACCGAGACAGAGGGGCGTTTTTTCCATCTGATTGCGTGTGAAATAATAAGGGATAATCTGTGCAAACGGCGATTACAGGGAGGGTTAGAACATGGGCACTGACAACATTCTGGAAGGCCTAATAAAGGAAAACAATTCTAAGATAGCCATGGTTGTGATGGATGGTCTGGGGGATATACGCAGCCCGGAGTTTGAAAATAAAACGCCGCTGGAGTATGCAACGACGCCCAATATGGATGTCCTGGCAAAGGAATCGGTGTGCGGAAGGCACATGCCGGTTATGCCGGGCATAACCCCCGGAAGCGGCCCCGGCCACTTAGGGATTTTCGGGTACAATCCCCTTGAGGTTATAATAGGCAGGGGAGTGCTGGAGGCGGTAGGGTTGGGGCTGGAATTAAAGCACGGCGACGTGGCAGCCAGGGCAAACTTTGCCACCCTCGATGGTGACGGAAAAATTTGCGACAGGAGGGCGGGAAGAATACCCACCGAGAAAAACAAGGAGCTCTGTGGAATCCTAAGCCAGATAAAGGAAATAGATGGGGTGGAGGTAATAGTGGAGCCGGGTAAGGGGCACCGGTTTGTGGTGGTGTTTAAGGGCGACAACCTAAACCCAGCGGTGAATGACACCGACCCGCAGCATGAGGGTTATGCGCCCCTTAGGGCAAAGGCCCAGAAGGAAGAAGCAGCCTTCACGGCAGATGTTATAAACAAATTTGTCGAAAGGGCAAGGACACTTTTACAAGAGCAGCAGCCGGCCAACGGGATTTTGCTCAGAGGTATTTCCTCGAGGCCAAAAATACCTGGTTTCAAGGAGAAATATAAGTTGGAGGCTGCGGCCATTGCGTCCTATCCAATGTACCGGGGTATAGCCGACCTTTTGGGAATGGCCCTTTTGCCCGCCCCCGATACCATAGAGGGACTGTTTAACACCTACATAGAATACAACAACAAGTATGACTTTTTCTTCATACACATAAAGGGCACCGACCAGGCCGGGGAGGACGGAGAGTTTCTCACCAAGGTAAGCGTGATAGAGAAGGTGGACAGTGCACTGCCCATCCTTTTGAAAAAAAAGCCCAATGTACTGGCGATAACCGGCGACCATTCGTCGCCCTGTTCGATGTATTCCCACAGCTGGCATCCGGTTCCCGTCCTGGTGAATTCGCAGTTCTGCGGTATAGACGATGCGGTACGGTTCACCGAAAACCAGTGCAATATCGGTGGACTGGGGCTCTTTGAAAGCCGGCACCTCATGACGCTGCTGCTGGCAAACGCGTTGCGCCTTGACAAATACGGCGCCTGACCGATGTGTATATAATACCCCCATCCTTGGAGGGGTCCTCCATCTCTCCAGGGTCGGGGGTGGGCGTTCTGGCAAAAACCCGAACATTAGGCATGTTATTATATCGATTATACGTAATATGCAATACAAAAATATATTTTACGGCTCATTTATTCGTCATTTCTATTGACACTGCTATTCCCCTTTGTTAATATAAAGGAAAGAAAAAGCCAAAAACTTGTTTCACTCATATAATGGTGGGGATTGGCCCGCGAGTTTCTACTAGGTGACCGTAAATCGCCTAACTATGGGTGAAAGCGGATTTGTATTTGCAGATTCGTGTACGGTTTTCGTACCCCCCGTGAACAAAACCCTGCGGAGGTTTCACCTTTATGCTCCGGCGGGGTTTATCTTTTTTCCCGGACCGGCCCATTTTAGGCGGGTGCAGGGCAAAGGGGCGAGGCCGGATGTCCAATATTTTTGAAGGGAGCTAATGCTATGCCAAGGGTTGCGGTAGTAATGGGAAGCGATTCCGACTTTCCGGTTGTAGAAAGGGCAATTGAAATACTTAAGCGGTTTGACGTCCAAAGGGAGGTAAGGGTTATCTCAGCCCACAGGACTCCCGATGCGGCGGCGGAATTCGCAAAAGGAGCGCAGCAGTCGGGTGTGGAGGTAATAATAGCGGCCGCTGGGAAGGCCGCCCACCTTCCGGGGGTGCTGGCCGCCATGACACCGGTCCCGGTTATCGGTATACCGGTAAAGTCCTCCTTCATGGACGGGATGGATTCCCTTCTGTCCATAGTACAGATGCCAAGCGGAATACCGGTGGCCACCGTGGGAATAAACGGCAGCGAGAACGCTGCACTGCTGGCGGTGCAGATGCTATCGCTAAAATACCCGGAGCTGGCGGATAGGCTAAAGAACTATAGGGCTGAGATGGCAAGGAAGGTAGCGGAAAAGGACCGGGATATTAGGGGCTAGTGGTTAGTGAGCCGCAAGCCTAACCTGGCGCTTAACAATTACGAACTATCAACTACCAACTACGAACTTATGGGAGGGAGATAACATGTTTAATGCAAAGGTTTACATTACACTAAAGAAGAGCATAGCCGACCCCCAGGGGAACGCCATGAAGGAAGCGCTTTTGGCAATGAAATACGACGGAGTAAAGGATGTACGGATGGGCAAACTGATAGAGATTAAGCTTGAGAACAAAAACGCTGCAGAGGCAGAAAAAAGGGTCAGGGATATGTGCGAAACCCTTTTGGCCAATACGGTTATTGAGGACTATACTTACGACATATTGGAGGTAGGGCCATGAAGTTCGGGGTAGTGGTATTTCCGGGTTCCAACTGCGACATTGACTGTTATCATGCCCTGAGGGATGTGCTGGACCAGGATACCGAGTACATCTGGCATATGACAAAGCACCTTGGCTTCTATGACTGCATAGTACTGCCGGGGGGGTTCTCCTACGGCAGTTACCTACGGGGCGGGGCCATTGCCCGGTTTTCTCCGGTGATGGACAGGGTTGTAGAGTTTGCGCAAAGCGGCAAACCGGTGATAGGTATAAGCAACGGTTTCCAGGTATTGACCGAGGCCGGGCTGCTACCCGGGGCGTTCCTTCGAAACAATAGCATGAAATTTGTCTGCGAGAATGTGTATATAAGGACCGAAAATGCAAGCACTCCCTTTACCAAACTGTGCGGCGAGGGCCAGGTGCTTAAAATCCCCATAGCCCACGGGGACGGCAACTACTACGTAGATGATAGGACATTAAAAGACATGGAGCAAAACAACCAGGTAGTATTCAGATATTGTGATGCAGAAGGAGAGGCAACGGCCGAATCAAACCCCAACGGTTCACTGCAAAACATTGCGGGCATCTGCAACCGAGAGGGGAATGTAGTGGGAATGATGCCCCATCCGGAAAGGTGTATGGAAGAGATACTCGGCAACCGGGACGGAACGGTAATATTCAAGTCCGTCATCAACTACCTGAAGGGGGGTGCTGTGAATGACTAAAAAAACCTATGAAAGGGTGGGACTTACCTCCGGTGAATATGACCGCATAGTGGAGATACTGGGGAGGGAGCCCAATGAACTGGAACTAAACCTGTATGGCGTCATGTGGTCGGAACACTGCAGTTACAAAAACTCCAAACCGGTGTTGAGGATATTTCCCACCTCCGGCGAGAGGGTGCTGCAGGGCCCCGGAGAAAACGCCGGTATAATTGATATAGGCGATGGTCTGGCGGTGGTCATGAAGATAGAAAGCCATAACCACCCGTCGGCGGTGGAGCCCTACCAGGGTGCTGCCACCGGTGCCGGGGGTATAATAAGGGATATATTCACAATGGGCGCAAGACCCATTGCGCTTCTTAACTCGCTGCGGTTTGGCGAACTAAGTAACGACAGGACCAAGTACCTGTTCGAAAACGCGGTAGCAGGGATTGGAGATTACGGTAACTGTATAGGCATCCCCACCGTTGGCGGTGAGATTTATTTCAACGACTGCTACAGAGGCAATCCGCTGGTTAACGCTATGTGTGTGGGGATAATCCGTCATGGTGATATAAAGCGAGGCACCGCCTCAGGGGCGGGCAACGCGGTAATGATAGTGGGTGCTTCCACTGGTCGGGACGGCATTGGAGGTGCCAGCTTTGCTTCAGTGGAATTAAGCGAGGAGTCCCAGGAAAACCGTTCGGCAGTACAGGTGGGGGATCCCTTTATGGAAAAACTGCTGCTGGAGGCATGCCTTGAACTGTTTGAAACCGGTTGCGTGGTAGGGGTGCAGGACCTGGGCGCTGCGGGCCTTACCTCTGCATGCAGCGAGACCGCCAGTAGGGGCAGCAGCGGCATGAACATTGACGTAAGCCTGGTTCCCAGGCGGGAAACCGGTATGATACCGGTGGAGGTTATGATATCGGAATCCCAAGAACGGATGCTTGTGATAGTGGAAAAGGGCCGGGAAGAAGAAGTAACCGGCGTGTTCAAAAAATGGGGCCTTAATTCATCGGTAATAGGACGGGTAACCGATGACGGGATGCTAACTATAAGGGACGGGGACGAAGTTGTAGGGCGTGTCCCAGCAAAGTCACTGGCGGAGGACGCCCCGGTCTATTATAGGGAATATGAGAAGCCGGCCTATCTGCAACAGGTGGGGGTTTTGGACGAAGAAAGCCTGGAAGTCCCGAAGGATTTGAACGGTGTGCTTGTTGGGCTTCTAAAAAGCCCTAACATAGCATGCAAGGAATGGGTGTACCGTCAGTATGATTACATGGTGCGAACCTGCACCGCGGTGGCACCCGGTTCAGACGCGGCGGTTGTAAGGATTAGAGGTACAAACAAGGCCATTGCCCTTACCACCGACTGCAACAGCAGGTACTGCTACCTTGACCCGGCGACCGGAGGGGCCATAGCGGTGGCAGAGGCGGCACGAAACCTAATATGCAGCGGTGCGCAGCCCTTGGCGGTAACCGATTGTCTAAACTTTGGCAACCCGGAAAAGCCGGGGGTGTTCTGGCAGTTCCGCCAGGCGGTATCGGGAATGAGCGAGGCCTGCCGGGTACTGGGCACTCCGGTTATAAGCGGCAACGTGAGCTTTTACAACGAGACGGACACCAATGCTATTTTTCCCACTCCGGTGGTGGGTATGGTGGGGCTTGTTGAAGATACCAGCCATATTACAACCCAGGGTTTCAAGGAAGAAGGGGATGCAGTATTGCTGCTGGGGGAAAATACCCAGGAGGCAGGCGGAAGCGAGTATTTGAAGGTTGTACACGGGCTTGAACAAGGCAGCGCCCCCAGGCTTGACCTTGACAAGGAAAAAAGGGTGCAAGATTGCTGCCTTGAACTTATAAGGGCTGGGGTGGTTAAATCAGCCCACGACTGTAGCGAGGGCGGTATCGCGGTGGCCCTTGCGGAGTGCTGCATATCCGGCGGTATAGGGGCCGAGATTGAGTTTGAAAGCCGTTGCCGAAAGGACTTCCTGCTATTTGGTGAGGGCCAGTCAAGGATAGTGATTACTGCCTGCCAAAGCGACCTTGAAAGGATAAAGGACACCGCTGCGCGGCTTGACGTACCCTGCACAGTACTGGGAAGAGTTAAGGGTAAGGAACTTGTTATTGATATCGCGGGGCAAAGGGAAATGGAAATAGCGGTGGAGGATATGGGAACCAGCTGGCGGGAGGCGATAGGGTGTATAATGGGCTAACTGTTGAAAGCGACAAGCTGAAGGAAGAGTGCGGCGTTTTCGGCGTCTACGGCAAAGAAGGGGATGGCCTCGCCCGGACAACATACTACGGCTTGTACGCGCTGCAGCATAGGGGACAGGAAAGCGCTGGAATAGCCGTGGCAAGGGACGGCAAAATTATGCACCACAAGCAGATGGGCCTTGTATCCGAGGTGTTTGATGATGTCCTGCTGGAGGAACTGGAGGGGAGCATTGCCTGCGGCCATGTAAGGTATTCCACTGTGGGGGATAGCCATGTGATAAACGCCCAGCCGTTGGTGGTAAAATACAGGAACGGTAGCCTTGCCCTGGCCCACAACGGCAACCTGGTAAACGCAGTACATTTGCGCGGTCAGCTTGAGCAGGAGGGTGTAATATTCCAGACCTCGGTGGACAGCGAGGTTATTGCAAACCTGGTGGCGCGAAAGGACAAGGGTGACATACTGGAAGCGGTAAAGGAGACCATGAACTGCATAAGGGGTGCCTATGCGCTTATAATAATGACCTCCGCCCGGCTTATAGGAGTCAGAGACCCTAATGGTATAAGGCCCTTAAGCCTCGGTATAAAGGACGGACGATACATGCTGTCTTCTGAAAGCTGTGCCTTTGATACGGTGGGGGCAAAGCTTATAAGGGACATCGAGCCGGGGGAGATGGTGGTAATCGACGGGGACGGGCTGCAAAGTTTCTACAGCGATGGGCCAAGGGCAAACAGGCTGTGCGTTTTTGAATTCATATATTTTGGCAGACCGGACAGCGTGATGGGCGGTAAAAACATCTACATGTCTCGCCGCAGGGCCGGGGCCAATCTTTTTAAGGAACATCCGGCGGACGCCGATATAGTTATTTCGGTGCCGGATTCCGGTACCGCGGCGGCCATTGGCTACTCGGAAGCCTCCGGAATTCCCTTTGTGGAGGGACTTGTCAAAAACCGTTACGTGGGAAGGACCTTCATTCAGCCTAAACAAAGGCAGAGGGAGATTGGTGTTGCCTTAAAATTAAATGTGCTTGAGGATATGGTAAAGGGTAAGAGGGTGGTAATGGTGGACGATTCCATCATAAGGGGCACCACAAGCCGCAACCTGGTAAGGATGCTAAAAAACGCCGGTGCGGTGGAGGTGCATTTTCGGGTGAGCTCACCGCCGGTGCAGCACCCCTGCTATTTCGGCATAGATACCCCCGACCGGGAGAACCTGGTAGGCGCAAATTTCACCGTTGAGGAGATAAGGGACAAGATTGAGGCGGACAGTTTAGGATACCTGAGCTTGGAGGGGCTTATTGAAGCGGTGGGGGATTGCAGGGAATACTGCCACGCATGCTTTAGCGGTAATTACCCTATTTAGAGGAAAGCAGGCGAATTGTTATATTTTATTCGGCTTCATGAATACTCGCTTTATGCAAAAATGCTTTAGAGGAAACTAAAGCCTTGCTTCTTGAAAATCCTAACGCATTTTATGCGCCGTCCATGGCGCGAAAAGCCTGATTTGGCGTCCTGCCAAATCTACGGATTTTCTGCGAAGCTTCGGCAAGTTTCCTTGCTAAACCATTTCAAGTATGCGCTAGCGTTTCATGAAGCCTACGAACTACGAGCATTGACCCGGAACTTGTGACCCGGACTCTGTGATCTGTGAACTACGAACTACGAACTGTGATCTGTATAAGACTGGGAGGGTTACTATGGATAGGATGACCTACAGGGATGCCGGGGTGGATATAGACGCCGGCGCCCGGGCAGTGGAACTAATGAAGGAGCACATCAAGAAAACCCATACCCCCGGGATGCTGGGCGGCATAGGCGGCTTTGGCGGCGTCTTCCGGCCAGATTTTACCGGGTACAGGGACCCGGTGCTGGTTTCCGGGACCGACGGCGTGGGTACTAAACTGAAGATTGCCTTTCTGATGGACCGCCACGATACGGTGGGCATAGACTGCGTGGCCATGTGCGTAAACGATATTGCCTGCATGGGGGCAAGGCCCTTATTCTTCCTTGATTACATAGCTATCGGAAGGCTGGAACCTGCTAAGGTAGCGGATATTGTGAAAGGCATATCCGAGGGCTGCTGCCAGGCGGGGTGCGCCCTTATAGGCGGTGAAACGGCGGAGATGCCTGACTTTTACAGACCCGGGGAATATGACATGGCGGGCTTTGCGGTAGGTATCGCTGACCGGGACGACATTATAGACGGGAGCAGCATACGGGCGGGGGACCTTTTAGTAGGGCTGCCCTCCTCAGGGCTACACAGCAATGGTTATTCGCTGGTAAGAAAGGTCCTCTTCGAAAAGGAGCGCATGAACGTCGAAACCTATGTGGAGGAATTGGGCTGCACCCTCGGCGAAGAACTCATTAAACCCACCAGTATTTATGTAAGACAGGTGTCAAAGGTTTTGAAAGCTGCCGACATTAAGGGCATAGTACATATAACCGGCGGCGGTTTTTACGAGAACATACCGAGGGTGATACCCGGTGGTTTGAAAGCCGATGTATACCTTGATGGCTGGGAAGTGCCAGCGGTGTTTAGGCTTATTCAGGGCCGGGGCGGCATTGAGGGGGAGGAAATGTACAGGACCTTCAATATGGGAATAGGCCTTGTAATGGTTGCGGCACCGGACCAGTCAGACCGGCTTCTTAAGGAGCTAAAGGACGACGGTGCCAGGGTTATAGGCAGGATATCCCAAGGAACCGGAGGAGTTGAACTATGGCCGGGAAAAGTATAGCGGTGCTGGCGTCGGGCAGGGGTACAAACCTGCAGTCGTTAATAGACGGAATAAATTCCGGCAGCATCAAAAACGCAGCCCTTAAGCTTGTGGTCTCGGACAACCAAAGGGCCTATGCGCTGGAAAGAGCTATGACGGGTGGCATTGAGGCTATATGGATTAACCCACAGGCCTATAAGGGGCGCGGGGATTATAACGACGCAATAATGGAGGAGTTTAGGAAAAGGGACATTGACCTGGTGGTGCTGGCGGGGTACATGAGGATTTTGTCGGCGGCCTTTGTCCGGGCCTACAGGGATGCCATAATAAACGTCCACCCCTCGCTAATACCCTCATTCTGCGGCAAGGGGTACTACGGGGAGAGGGTACACCGGGAGGCGCTGGAGTACGGGGTAAAGGTCACCGGTGCCACGGTACACTTTGTGGACGAGGGCACCGATACCGGGCCGATAATACTTCAGCAGGCGGTGGAGGTGTTGCCGGGGGATACGGTGGACAGTCTGGCCAAAAGGGTGCTGCAGGTTGAACATACTCTTTTGCCCAGGGCGGTGGACCTGTACTGCCGGGGTTGTCTTAGCATAGAGGGAAGAAGGGTAATTATTTGCGGGGAAAATAACGGAGGTGCGTTATGCAAAGGAGAGCATTGATAAGTGTTTCGAACAAAAACGGTATTATAGAGTTTGCGAAGGGGCTGGTGGACCTGGGCTACGAGATTATTTCGACCGGCGGTACCGCCAGTACGCTGGAGCAGGCGGGAATAGCCGTTACCGGCGTTTCGGATATCACCGGTTTTCCCGAATGCCTGGACGGAAGGGTGAAGACTTTGCATCCCAATATCCATGCGGGGCTGCTTGCCAGGAGAGACAACAGCGACCACATGAAACAGATTGAAGACCTTGGAATAAAGCCCATCGACCTGGTGGCTATTAACCTATATCCCTTTAAGGAGACTATACAAAAGCCTGGTGTGAGCCTTGAGGAGGCCATCGAAAATATTGACATTGGCGGGCCTACCATGCTGAGGGCCGCCGCTAAGAACTACCAGGACGTGGCGGTGGTGGTGGACCCTGCGGATTACGGAAGAATTGTTGAGGAAATAGCAAAGCATGGGGAAGTATCCGTCGAGACCAAGTTTGAACTATGCGCAAAGGTATTTATGCACACCGCCCACTACGATGCTTTAATCACCGATTATTTTGGTCGTAAAAAGGGTGTTCATTTTCCGGAGTACCTCACGCTGACTTACGAGAAGGTTCAGGACCTCCGCTATGGTGAAAATCCGCACCAGAGGGCGGCCTTTTACAGGGAAATTGGCAAAAGGGAAGGGACGCTGGTGGAAGCCCGGCAACTGCACGGCAAGGAACTCTCCTTCAACAACATAAACGATACCAACGGTGCCCTGGAGCTTTTAAAGGAGTTTGAACCGTCAACACCGGTGGTTATTGGAGTTAAGCATACCAATCCCTGCGGAGTGGGAATGGGAGATACCATTTTTGAGGCCTGGCAGAAGGCCTTCCAGGCAGACCCGGTTTCTATATTCGGCGGGATTGTGGCGATAAACGGCCAAGTGGATGAGGAGACGGCAAAGGGTATTAATGAAATATTCGTGGAGATAGTGGTGGCTCCCTGCTACACCGATGGGGCGCTGGAAATACTAAAGGGCAAGAAGAACATAAGAATCCTAAAGCTTGATAACATAGAAAATACCAAGGCCAGTTCGGTAATTGACTTCAAAAAAGTAAACGGCGGCCTGCTGGTGCAGGACAGCAACCTTTTGCTACTGCAGGATGATTTAAAGGTGGTTACTAGGGAGAAGCCGGATGCGGCAGCCCTGCAGGACCTACTGTTTGCCTGGAGGGTGGTAAAACATATTAAATCCAACGGGATAGTGCTGGCAAAGGATGGACAGACCCTTGGCATAGGCCCTGGCCAGGTGAACAGGATATGGGCGGTAGAGAACGCGATAAAACAGTCCAGGTTTGACCTTGAGGGCGCTGTGATGGCCTCCGATGCCTTCTTCCCCTTCCCCGACTGCGTCGAAGCGGCGGCCAGGGCCGGCATAAAGGCCATTATCCAGCCGGGCGGGTCGCTAAAGGACGGGGAATCGATAGAAGCGGCGGACAGGCTGGGGGTCGCGATGGTGCTTACCGGCATGAGGCACTTCAAGCACTAGGTTAGTGGCTAGTGGATAATCACTAACCACTAACCACTAACAGGAAGGAGTGTGTACATGAAGATACTAATAGTCGGGAGTGGGGGCAGGGAGCACACCCTTGCGTGGAAGGTATCCCAAAGCCCCCTTATAGACAAAATCTATGCCGCTCCCGGCAATGGCGGCATGGCGGACATTGCCGAGTGCGTTGACATAAAGGATACCGACATAAAAGGGCTTAGGGAGTTTGCGCAAAAAGAGGGGATAGACCTGACGGTGGTAGGCCCCGAGGCGCCCCTTATGGCGGGTATCGCCGACGAGTTCCAAAGGTACGGGCTGCGGGTCTTTGGTCCCAGTGCCAAAGCGGCCCTGTTGGAGGGAAGCAAGGTATTCTCCAAGGAGTTTATGAAAAGAAACGGTATCCCCACCGGCGACTTCAAGGTGTTTGACAGCTATGAGGAGGCGGTAAGGCAGGTGGATACCTACGGTTTTCCAGTGGTAATCAAGGCGGACGGCCTTGCCGCCGGCAAGGGGGTTATTATTGCCGGGGACAGCGAGGAAGCCAAAGATGCGTTAAGGGAAATGATGATAGAACGCAAATTCGGTAGCGCCGGTGACAGGATATTGGTGGAGGAATTCCTTACGGGAACCGAGATGACAGTGCTCTGCTTTGTGGACGGCGAAACAATAGTGCCGATGGAAAGTGCCAGGGACTACAAAAGAATCTTCGACGACGACAAGGGCCCGAATACCGGGGGTATGGGTACCTTCTCTCCCAACGATGTTTACACCCCCGACATTGAAGAGGAGTTTCGCACCAAGGTAATGTTACCGGTGCTGGAGGCCGTCAAAAATGAGGGGATAGAGTACAGGGGTGTCCTATATTTTGGCCTTATGGTTACCGGAGACGGGATAAAGGTTCTGGAATTCAACTGCCGCTTCGGTGACCCGGAGACCCAGGTTATTCTGCCGCAGCTGGAGAGCGACCTGGTAGAGGTAATGAACTCGGTGGTGGATAAAAGGCTCTCCAAGCAGCACATTCGCTGGTCGGATAAGTCCTGCGTGTGTGTGGTCCTTGCCTCCGGCGGATATCCCGGAAGCTACCAAAAGGGACTTTTGATAGAAGGCCTTGAGCAGGAGACCGGGGAAGAAGTATTTGTATTTCATGCAGGAACAAGGAAGGAGCAAGGCAGATACTATACAAATGGTGGCCGGGTAATGGGTGTTACCGCCCTGGGTACAGACATGCAAGAAGCCCGGGAAAAGGCCTATGCCGCCGCCGGTAGTATACATTTTGAAGGAATGCAGTATCGAAGGGATATTGCAAAATAATCGTGAAACAAACAGGGAACCGGGTCAAGAGCCCGATTCCCTGTTTGTCTCGTCGACGTTTTGTCTGATAAATAGATAGTATGCGTTGTAGGCAAGTACCACCAGGCCGACGATAGAATTAAAGAATGCCCTGCTTGTTTCATCCATAAGGCCCCAGAAGTTTACTGCCGCAAGGACGGCCCCAACAACAACGTGTATGAGATGAAAAGTGGTCATTATCTCACCTCCCTGCAAGGTAGTTATTCCATCTTTCAATATAATGCCATTATGTTTTGAGAATTATTCCCTCCCGGTGCGTTTTTTCACCCTTCAAACCAGCCGGGAGAGGAAAGGTCCTCGCCGCTTATAACCTCCTCACCGTCTATGAGCTTTAAAGGAAAGATAAGGGCATTGGTTGTCCGGTAGGGCGCAGGATAATCCTCGGTGTCATAGCTTTCAAACACGTTGTCGGGCAGGCGGCCGTAATCGCCGTATTCCTTGTATTTCTTTCGTTGGTTGTCCGTCATTGCATACCTTCCTTTCGTGCAATAATAATTATTGTTTACGCAAAAGTCAGGTATATTCCCGGTAAGCCGTGGGAAAGCTTGGTATACGTTAAAATTTTGCTCATAAAAGTGTTAAAGTATTAAACTTTTTGGGTTATAATTGATATAGAAAAAATGGAGGAGAGATGGAATATGGCCGTTAATCCGAAACTAAAGGATGAAGAGACCGACCACCTTTTCAGAGCCATTCTGCAGCTTAGAAACATGGACGAATGCTATATGTTCTTCGAGGACCTCTGTACCATCACCGAGCTTAAGGCCCTGGCCCAGAGGTTTACCGTTGCCCGTATGCTTAAGGAGGGAAAGACCTACGGTGAGATCGTGGAGGCTACCGGAGCAAGTTCCGCCACCATAAGCAGGGTAAACCGATTCATCAAGTACGGGGCCGATGGGTATAATATTGTGCTGGAGCGGCTGGCAAAAGGTTCCGGCAGCGACAGGGAGTACAAGCCGGAATGAGCAACCGGGTTTGAAAACTCTGTTTACGTAGCAGCATAGCAGTGTATCTATAGAACGAGGGAAAGAATCAAAAAATTTCGGGAGGTAGGTCTATGGTAAAGGTAGTATGCACTTATACGCTATCCGAGGAGCAGCTGGGAAGGATAGAAAGAAGGCTGGGTGACAGGGCGGAGGTAATCAAGGTAAAGGACTTCGAGAAGGCAGGGGACGTGCTGGCCCAGGCAAGGGTGCTCCTGACAAACCAGCTAAAGATTGACCAAAAAGACCTGGAAAAAATGGAAAACCTGGAATGGGTTCAGTGCGTTTTTTCGGGGATTAACCATTTCCCCCTTGATTATTTAAAGCACAAAGGAATAATACTAACCAACGCCAGGGGAGTACACAGGATACAAATGTCGGAGTTTATAGTAAGCCTTTTGCTCTCCATAGTAAGGAAATCCTATCATTATACAAAGGCCCATCTTGCAGGAAAATGGGACCCGGTCAAAATTGACGAGTTGTACGGAAAGACCATCGGGTTTATTGGCGTCGGTGCGGTGGCCCGGGAGACCGCCAGAAAATTACGCCCCTTTGATGTGCGTATAATAGGCGTAAAAAACACCGTGGAGGGCGTGGAACACTTCGATGAAATATACGGGATTGACGGGCTGGACAGTTTGCTTGAACAAAGTGATTTTGTAATTACCCTTGTACCCCTTACCGATGAAACCGAAAAAATGATAGGTAAGGAGCAGTTCAGGAAAATGAAGCAGACCGCCTGGTTTATAAACGTGGCCCGGGGACCGGTGGTAGACGAGCAATCTCTTATAAAGGCGGTCAAGGAAGGCTGGATAGCCGGGGCGGGGCTGGATGTGTTCGAGCAGGAGCCGCTGCCGGAGAATAGCCCGATATGGGGCCTGGACAACGTGATACTTACTCCTCATATTGCAGGACCGACACCGCATTATATGGACCGGCTGATGGATTTGTTTATTGATAACCTGGAAGCCTTCGTAGAAGGCGATACGGAAAAAATGGTTAATGTAATTGATTACGATAAGCAATATTAAGGAATGGGGACACACCCTATTGTGATGTGTGAGGTGAGATATTAGATGTGGGATTTTAGCATAGCTTGGAAGGGTTGTCCTAGCTCCCACTTCCCTCATCCCATATCCCACTTCCCAGAAGGATATCCTCATCGGTGTCCCATAGTTAGTCTTAGGAAGCAAGTGAACCGTTCCCTTGCTTCCTTTTTGATTCAGACAGGAGCAGACAGGAGAACCGTCCCCATGTCTTTTTTCGACAATAATATATATTGAAAAACCGGACTGGGTTGTTTAATATATAATTACAAATATGTGGTGGGCCGGGAATATACTGGATATTACAGACAGAGAAATACTATGAATAAAAATTAGGTTAATAAGGAGGTAAGGTCTGTGTTTAACAGCTTTGACCAGCTGAAGACTTATTGCGCCGACCAGGGTATCAAATTCGTGGACTTCAAGATGATAGACCTAAAAGGTAGGTGGCACCATCTTACTATGCCCTTAGAGCGGTTTACCGAAGAAGTAATGGTGGAGGGTATAGGCTTTGACGGGTCCAGCTACGGCTTTCTGACGGTGGAAAAATCCGACATGGCGTTTATACCCGATATAAAAAGCGCCTTCGTGGACCCCTTTACCAAGGTGCCCACCCTTGCGATGATAGGGGACATCTATACCCTCAACGGAGAACGGCAGCGTTACAGCGGGGACCCAAGGTTTGTGGCGGAAAAGGCGGAAAGGTACATGAAGCAAAGCGGCATAGCCGATACTTGCCTTTTGGGCCCGGAGTTGGAGTTCTATATCTTGGACCACGTTTCCCATAAGAATACACCCAATCACATGGAGGTATTCCTGGATTCGGCCCAGGCGGAGTGGAACTCCGCCGAAAGGGAGACCAAAAACTTAGGCTACAAGGTACCCGCCCACGGAGGCTATCATGTAGATTTGCCGATGGACATAACATTCGATTTAAGGAACGAAATGGTGGCCAACCTGGAAAACATCGGGGTGCCGGTTAAGTACCATCACAGCGAAAACGGCGGTCCGGGCCAGGTGGAGATTGAGCTGGGATTTGGTTCATTAGGGATAAGCGCCGACAGGACAATGCTTTCAAAGTACATAGTAAAGAACACCGCCGTTGCCAACAACAAAACGGTAACCTTCATGCCAAAACCCTTCTTTGGCGAGGCGGGTAGCGGAATGCACGTACACATTCACCTTTTCAAAGAAGGGAAGCCTGTATTTTACGACCCAAAGGGGTATTCCGCTCTTAGCGATACTGCCCTTTATGCCATAGGCGGCATCCTTAAGCACTCCCCCGCCCTTATGGCCTTTACAAACCCCAGCACCAATTCTTATAAGCGCCTGGTACCCGGCTATGAAGCCCCGGTAAGCCTGTGCTTTGGCACCGCCAATAGGAGTTCGGTTATTAGGATACCGGGATACGCTACCACACCCGATGAAAAAAGGTTCGAGTACCGGCCGCTGGACGCAACCTCAAACCCCTATACTGCTTACTCTGCCCTTCTTATGGCGGCAATTGACGGAATAAAGAGCAAAATACACCCCACCGCCGAGGGCTTCGGGCCCTATGATATAAACGTTTACGACCTGGACGATGAGCAAAGGTCAAGGATTAAAAGCCTTCCCAAGTCGCTGGAGGAGGCCGCCGACAGCCTGGAGAAAGACTATGCCTTTCTGCTGGAGGGTGGGGTATTCACCGAGGGCATCATAAAGGACCAGCTTATGAGAATAAGGGAGGAAGCGCTAAGTATCGGTATAATACCGCACCCTGCAGAATATCAGTTGTATTATGACCTGTAGACAGGTCCATATAGCGATATATGGTTAAATAAGGGATATTTTGACACTACATCAAAAAACGGAATACAACAACATAACACCCTATTACTTACAAAAAATCCTTTATTTTTCCACTGATACATACTAATATATTAGGTAGTACAACCATTAAACGGAGGTGATATGGGAACAGCTTGGCATCAATGAGTTCGTAGAAGATAAAATAAGGAGGGTCTTAAAGTGAAAAAGAGAGTTACACTGTTAGTTAGTTGTGTAATACTTACTCTGAGCCTGGCTTTGACCGGAGGTACTCCTGCAGCGCCCACCGACATTCCGGCCGAAGAGGAGCCGGAAGTGATCAAGGTCGGGTGGATAGGTTCACTTACCGGAGACCAGGCAGTGTGGGGCACCTGTGAACTCAATACAGTAAAAATGCTGTTTGAAGACATAAATGAAAAGGGAGGACTTTTGGGTAAACAGGTTGAGGTAATAGGCTACGACACCCGCGGCGATGCCACCGAGGCCGTTAACGCGGTCAGGAGGCTTACGGCCCAGGATAAGGTGATTGCCGTTTTGGGTCCCAATGCCAGCGGTCAGGCCATATCCATCTCGTCGGTACTTGAAGAGATGAAGGTACCGGACATAGCAACCGTTGCCACAAACCCGAAAGTTACTGTGAACGACGATGGAAGTGTAAAGCCCTTCAACTTCAGGGTATGCTTCATTGATCCTTACCAGGGAGCGGTGGCGGCGGGATACGCCTATGACATCCTTGGCTTTAGGAAGGCTGCGGTGCTCTATGACGTGGCGGACGACTATTCCCAGGGTCTTACCGAGTTCTTTGAGAAGTACTTTATTGAAAAGGGCGGCGAAGTGGTGGCCAAGGAAGCCTTCAAGTTCGGGGACGTGGACTTTAGGCCTCAGCTTAGCAAGATAAAGGAGGCGGGGCCGGAAATAATATTTATGCCCTATTACTACAAAGAGGTTGCGCTGGGTGCCAACCAGGCCAGGGAGCTTGGCATAGACGCTGTACTTATGGGCGGCGATGGCTGGCCGTCGGAGGTACTGCTGGAGATGGCGAAGGATGCCATAGAAGGATGCTACTTCGTAAACCACCTGGACTTCGACGACCCGGATGTCCAGGACTTCAAAGCCGCCTATACGGCTAAGTACAACCTTCCGGTAGAGCTTAACGGTTATCTGGCATACGATGCAGTAGAGCTTCTGGTACATGCCGTTGAAAAGGCGGGTAGCCTAGACCCGGTGGCAATAAAGGATGCCCTGGAAACGGCTCAGGTTAGGGGAATTACCGGCCAGATAAATATAAGCAAGGACACCCATAACCCGGAGGGTAAGGATGCCGCTATCATCAAGATAGAAAACGGTGCCTACGTATTCCAGCAGAAATATTCTGCTCAGTAGAAGCGGAGAGGGGCAACCCTCTCTCTTCTTTAATCCCTTGTCTATATATAGAGTGACAAAAACTTTACATCTTGCAGCGTGTCATCCTGAGCGAAGCAAAGGATCTTGCGAAGCAAAGGGTCCTATCTATCTCTAAAAGATTCTTTACTGCGTTCTTAAGCGACAGAGCCGGATTCTTCGGGCTCCGCCCTCAGAACGACAAAGTCGGATTCTTCGGATTTCGCTTCTTCACAATGACAAGTAAAGCAATGCAATATCATTAACACTTTGTATATAGATAGGGTTCCACTAAGGAGGTAAAACATGTCCGTATTTCTTCAGCAGCTTATAAACGGTCTGTCCATAGGAAGCGTGTACGCACTTATGGCCGTTGGCTATTCCCTTGTTTACAGTATAATGAATTTTAGCAACTTCGCCCATGGGGGCGTAATAATGATTGGCTCCTACATAGGCTTTTTTGCCATGACCGCCTTTGAGCTGCCCTTTGCCACCGCTTTTTGCTTGGCTGCGATGGGTACGGGGCTATTGGCGGTTCTAATAGAGAGGATAGCCTACAGCCCGCTTCGCAAAAGGGATGCTCCCTTTCTCTATTTCATAATATCCGCCATGGGCGTTTCAATATTCCTGGAAAACATAATTATTGCCTCCCCAATAGGTCCCACCTTCAGGACCTACCCGAAGGTGTTCGGCGTGGCGCCCTTCATGGTAGGCGGGGTGAATATTGGACGCCTTGATGTGATGATGTTTTTTATATCCGCCATAAGCCTTACGCTGCTAATTTTTATTATAGAGAAGACCAGAACGGGTATGGGTATAAGGGCCAGTGCGTACAACTTAAAGGCCAGTGCCCTTATGGGGGTTAATACCGACCGGATAATAATAATCGTCTTTGGCCTTGGCGGGCTCTTGGCCGGTATCGCCGGCGTATTGTTTGGTATGAAATACACTGTGTACCCGCAGATAGGCAATATTACGCTTAAGTCCTTCATCGCGGCGGTTTTCGGCGGCCTGGGGAGCCTACCCGGTGCGGTTATCGGTTCCATCCTATTAGGTGTAATAGAGACATTTACATCGGGATATCTGTCATCACAGTTTAGAGACCTAATTGCCTTTGTCCTTTTAATTTTAATCCTGGTGGTACGCCCGAGGGGTCTTATGGGTAAGATCACCGAGGATAAGGCCTAAAAGGAGGGGCAGACAATGAACTGGTTTTATATTAAGGGAATTTTGATACTCTCGGGAATCAACCTTATGGCGGTGCTGGGCTTGTCGCTCCTTACCGGATTTACCGGGCTTTTTTCCTTCGGCCATGCGGGGTTTATGGCAATCGGTGCCTACGTGACCGCCATGGGTACCATGAAACTTGGCCTTCCCTTTGTTCCCTCGCTGTTCTTGGGTGCGGCAGGGGCCGCCCTGGCAAGCTTTTTTATAGGCAGGCTTACCCTTAACCTCAAGGGCGACTACTTTTGTATCGCCACCTTGGGCTTTGGCGAAGCCATAAGGCTTATACTGGATAATGTGCAGTATTTCGGCGGGGCCAGGGGCTGGCCGGGCATACCGGTTAGTACAAACCTTACAACCGTAGTTATTATTGACGTCATAGGCGTGGTAATCCTTGCCAACCTGATACGCTCAAGGCACGGGCGGAACTTCAAGGCCATCCGGGAGGAGGAACTGGCCTCCCAGACCATTGGCATAAACGTGTTCCGGTACAAGATGACCGCCCTTATGATAAGTGCCGCCTATGCGGGGGTGGCCGGTGGCATGCTGGCCCATTTGCTGGGGTTTATCCAGCCAAAGTTGTTTCAGTTCATTAAGTCCACCGAGCTTACCATAACGGTTATTTTCGGCGGTTTAGGCAGCATATCCGGTAGCGTAATAGGTGCCCTGGTGCTTACCTCCCTGCCGGAACTCCTTAGGACCTTTGCGACATGGAGGCTGGTTGTGTACGGTGCCGCGGTGGTATTTATAATGATATGCAGGCCCCAGGGCCTTATGGGGGGTTACGAGATTACCTTTACCAGTATTAAAGGGCTGTTTTATAGACTTTCCAGGCCCCTTGGTAAAAAACACGCGGTGGGGGGCGATAAAAAATGAAGCTCCTGGAGCTAAAGAGCGTAACCAAGCAGTTCGGCGGCCTGACGGCGGTGGGGGACGTAAGCTTTGTGGTGGAAAAGGATAGCATATTCGGGCTAATAGGTCCCAACGGTGCGGGCAAGACCACCATATTCAACCTAATAACGGGAATATACAAGGTTACCGAGGGAGAGATACTGTTTGAGGGTATAGAGACCAACTCGATGGAGCCCTACCGGGTGGCGGAGCTGGGCATTACCAGGACATTTCAGAATATACGGCTTTTCAAAAAACTAACCACCTACGATAACATACTGACTGCGTGCCATTACAACGCACGGTACGGACTTTTGGATGCTATATTAAGAAACAAAAAATATAGGGTGGAAGAAAAGGGCCTGCTGGCCCAGGCAGAAGAGCTTATGAATATAATGGGCCTTGAGGACCGAAGGGACATAATTGCGGGAAACCTCCCCTACGGGCTACAAAGGAGGCTGGAAATTGCCCGGGCCCTGGCCCTAAAACCCAAGCTGCTTCTTCTGGATGAGCCGGCGGCGGGCATGAACCCCGACGAGACGGCCCGGCTTATGGCCCTTATAAAGGAGATAAGGGACAATTTCAAACTAACCATTCTTGTTATTGAACACCACATGGACCTTATTATGGGCGTCTGTGAAAGGATTGTTGTGCTAAACTTTGGCAAAAAGCTTGCCGAGGGCACCGCCAGCGAGGTGCAGGCTAACCCGAAGGTAATAGAGGCCTATCTTGGGGAGGAGGAGGTAGTGGTTTGCTGAAGGTAGAGAACTTAAACGTTTTTTATGGAGGCATACATGCCCTAAAGGGAGTAAGCATTGACGTCCGGGAAGGGCAAATAGTGTCTATAATTGGTTCAAACGGTGCCGGCAAATCTACCCTCCTTAACACCATCTCCGGGATAGTAAAGCCGAAGGAAGGGCGCATTGAATATAAGGGGAAGGACCTTTCCCGGCTGCCCCACCGGGTGGTCAAGGCGGGCATATCCCAGGTACCGGAGGGAAGGCTTGTGTTTGCCAACCTTACTGTTAAGGAAAACCTTATGATGGGTGCTTATCTTAGGCGGGATACAAAGGGAATCGAAAAAGACCTTAAGTCGGTGTTTAGGCTTTTCCCCCGGCTGGAGGAAAGGATAGGCCAGATGGCGGGCACCCTTTCTGGCGGTGAGCAGCAGATGCTGGCCATGGGCAGGGGACTTATGAGCAGCCCCGACCTGATACTGCTGGATGAGCCCTCACTTGGTCTTGCACCGCTGCTTGTAAAGACCATATTTGAAATAATTGAGGACATAAAGAGCATGAACAAGACCATACTTCTGGTGGAGCAAAATGCCTACAAGGCCCTGTCGGTGGCTGATAAGGCCTATGTGCTGGAGCAGGGCAGAATTACGATGGAAGGCAGCGCCCGGGACCTTTTGAGGGACAAAACAATCCAGGAGGCTTACCTTGGCAAAGCATGATAACAACCTCATCCTTTCGCTCATTTTAAGAACCTGTTCAGTGAGTCCGATGACGCTGTAACAACGGAATTTTTCTTTGGGCAACTCCACAAAGCAGGAGTTGCCCTTACATCTATAGGAAATATAATAAGTAATAGAAGGGTCTGGAAATATTAAGGAGGTATAGTTCAATGAAAAAAAGGGTAGCGGTGATTAGTATAATAGCAATTCTTGTATTGGGATTTTCCCTGATGGCAGGCTGCGTAGGCAATACTCAGGAAACCGAGGGAGACAGGCCTGGCGACCAAAACCACATTGCTGATGCTGATACGGATTCTAAAGAAAAGACCGAAGAGAACTTGTAGCATGAAAAACTTCACCTGATAAGCGAGAAATATGGTTTTTACCTTACAGCGCCCGCTTCCTGGAGCGGAAAGGTGGATGTAAGCGAAGACGACTGTGGTTTCATCGTGAGACACAGAACAATCTCCAGCGAGGCAACGGTGCAAAGCCCAATTATTATCAATATCATACAATACGGCACCGTTGGGGAATGGGAACGGGATTCGGAAAAGGAGGATGAACCCTTTCCCTATGATAAAGTGGGTGTAATGGACGGGAAGGTGTTTGCCAGCGTATTTCTTTTCGATTTCCCCTATGACGCTGGGAGTCCGGAGGACGCGAAAGAATTTGAAGACCTTCTGTCTTCGCTGGATGAGGTCTTAGAATCCTTTACACCCGTTGATAATGCCGGTACTTCATCAACAGGTAACAAGTACGAGGTGGCCGGCATAGACGACCCGGTAGGCTTTGAAGAGTATTTCCGTGAAATTAGGGACCTTATTACACAGGATGACCGCCGGCAGGTTGTTAAGCATTTCAGGTATCCGGTGGAATTGAATATAGATGATACAAAGGTTACGATAAAAGACGAAACGGAAATGCTTGATAGGTATGATGCCGTACTTAGTGAAAATGTTGCAAGGGCGGTGGAGGAGCAAAAAGTAGAGGACCTTTTTGTAAATGCCATGGGGGTAATGGTGGGAGACGGGCAGATATGGTTTGGTGTGACCGAGCAGGACGAATACTTTATCCTTTCCGTTAATCCATGATATGAGATAGGCAGAAGCAGCCCACCAATAGTGATATACTTTTTCACCTTTAATGATGGATACAACGCATCAATAATATTACATTTTTTTCTGTCATTCCGAAGAAGCGAAGCCGGAAGAATCTGACACACCAGGGGATGTAAAGTTATAAACGCGTTGTATATCGGATATGCCCATTCTATCATTGAAGGTTTATTTTGTTTTAAACTCGTTCTGTTTTGAATTGTCTGCAAGTTTATCGCTACGGTCTTTTGTGGTAAAATTAATGTAAGAACAAAAGCTAACCCGAGGGGAGAATCACAATGGACTTTTTGGACGAACTAAACCCGCAGCAGAAGAAAGCTGTCATCACCACCGAGGGCCCCCTTCTGATACTGGCGGGAGCAGGATCGGGCAAGACTCGGGTGCTGACGCACAGAATAGCGTACCTTATTCGGCAAAAGGGAATACATCCCGGCAGCATACTGGCCATAACCTTTACCAACAAGGCGGCGGAGGAGATGAAGGAAAGGGTGTTCGGGCTGCTTGGGCAGGAAAACTATCCGGTGTGGGTGAGCACCTTCCACTCTGCCTGCGTAAGATTTCTAAGGCATGATATTGAAAAAATAGGATACGACAGGAATTTTGTTATATACGATTCATCGGACCAACAGGTGGTTGTAAAGGACTGCCTCAGGGAACTGAATATAAACGAGAGGGACTTTTCTCCCAAAAAAGTACTGGCAGTCATAGGCAGGGCCAAGGACAACCTGCAGTCGCCGGAGGAGTTCATCGCCGCGGCAGAGGACAGCTTTTCCGCCGAACAGATAGGACGGGTGTACCGGCTTTACCAGAAAAAACTTAAGACAAACAACGCGCTGGACTTTGACGACCTTATACTTAAAACGGTGGACCTTTTCAATGAACATCCCGAGGTGCTCGCCTTTTACCAAAACAAGTTCCGCTACATACTGGTGGACGAGTACCAGGACACTAACACGCCCCAGTACCGGCTGGTGCATTTATTGTCCCAAAGCCACAGGAACCTTTGCGTTGTGGGGGACGATGACCAGTCCATATACAAGTTCAGGGGGGCAAACATCGAAAACATACTGAATTTTGAGCTGGACTACCCGGAGGCCACGGTGATAAAGCTGGAGCAGAATTACCGATCCACAAAAAATATACTGGATGCCGCCAACCGCGTTATCTCGAACAACGATCGTCGTAAGGCAAAAAAGCTGTGGACTCAGAAGCCGGAGGGCTACAAGGTGAGGTACCGTCAGGCCTCCACCGAAAGGCAGGAGGCGGAGTTTGTGGTGCATGAGGCCATGCGCCTATGTGCTGATGGGGGTATAAAACTATCCGACGTGGCGGTGCTGTACAGAACAAACGCTCAGTCAAGGGTGCTGGAGGAGGCCTTCATCACCAGGGCGGTACCCTACAAGGTGGTGGGGAGTCTCGGGTTCTATCAGAGGAAAGAGATAAAGGACGTACTAGCCTACTTAAGGGTAATACTCAACCCGGCGGATGACATTTCCCTTAAAAGGATTATAAACCAGCCCCGACGGGGCATAGGCGATAGGACAATAGAAATGCTGGAGCAGTACGCGTCCCGGTTGGAGGTAAGCCTGTTTGAGGCACTTAGCGGGGCGGCGGAAGAAGGGTACATCGCCGCCGGGCCGGCAAAACGCGTTAAGGAATTTGCTGGCATGATGAAGGGCCTTATAGGCATGCGGGATAAGCATTCGGTGGTGGCGTTTATTTCGGAGGTGCTTGACAAGACCGGCTACGTTAAGGCCCTGGAGCAGGAGGATACAATAGAATCCAGGGGAAGGATAGAGAATATCCGGGAACTGGTTTCCGCAGCGGTAGGGTTTGAGGAAAACCATGAAGGGGAAGCCACCCTCCTTGAGTTTCTGGAAAGGGTAGCCCTTGTATCCGAGACCGACAACCTTGACGAGGGCGAGGGCGTGACACTGATGACTTTGCACAGCGCTAAGGGGCTTGAATTTCCGGTGGTGTTTATGACCGGCATGGAGGACGGCGTATTTCCGTTGTCCCGGGCCATAGACGAGCCGGAGGAATTGGAGGAGGAAAGAAGGCTGTGCTATGTCGGTATGACAAGGGCAAAGGAAATTTTGTACCTCACCCGGGCGGAGATGAGAACGCTGTACGGTTATACCAACGTTAACCTGCCATCGCGATTCTTAAAAGAAGTACCGGAGGAGCTGCTGGAGGCGGTGGGAAACGGCCCGGCGGATGCAAAGGCCCCGGGGGGCCGGTTCTTTGGCGTTGGCGGCGGTTCCGGTGGTACCGGCAGTACCGGCAAGTACAGGCCGGGCAGCCGTATACAGCACCGCATCTGGGGCATGGGCACCGTTATAAAGGCGGAGCACAAAGGGGATGATACTGAAATAACCATCGCATTTCCGGGACTGGGTGTTAAAAAGGTGCTGGCGTCGGTGGCACCGCTCAAAGCTTTGAAATAAGGGGGGTAAAAGCTGTGGCAAATATTAAGGATACCATTAAGAAAGGCCTGAAATTCCTGGCGGACGTAAACCGCGGTTTTTTTGAAGGGGCCAGGGAAAACTCGGTGCGTATAGTAAAAAAGGATGCGCTGGACGGCAATGATTATTTTATACTGCTTTGTTTTTCAGACTTTTTGGGCATACCCTCCCCTGCCTCCTATTATACGCTGGAACTTCTGCCCTATATGGCCGAGGAGCTGGAGGGCTGGGAGCTGCGGATGGCGGATAAAAAGGATATATTAGACGAACAGTTCGAAAAGTATCATTTCCATTGATGGAAGGGGATAAGGTTATGTCAGTTCTTGTGAATAAGGAAATAATATTTTTCGGCGGTAAGGGCGGCGTGGGAAAGACCACCTGTTCCTCCGCTTATTCCCTAAGCCTTGCACGAAGGGGCTACAAAACGCTGGTGCTTTCCACCGACCCAGCCCATTCGCTGGGCCAGATATTCCAGGTGGAGCTGGGGGATGCGCCCAAAAAACTTGATACAAACCTCTACGGTATAGAAATTGACCCGGAGACCGAAAGCAAAAGGTATATAAACAGGATAAGGCAGCAGATGCAGGGGTCCTTCAGTGCCAACATAATAATAGAGATACAGCGGCAACTGGACGCGGCATACCATTCGCCCGGTGCCGAGGAGGCCGCCATATTCGACCGCTTTATCGAGATAATAGACCTGGTGGGCACCGAGTACCAGCGGGTGGTGTTTGATACCGCACCCACCGGCCATACACTAAGGCTGCTGTCGCTGCCCGAGCTGATGGACCGGTGGCTGCAGGGCATGATTGAAAGGCGTCGTAACGTGAAAGAAATGATGCGTATGGCCTCGGTGGTGGACAAGTCGTTGGAGGAAAGGATAAAGGACGACCCGGTAATGAGGATTCTGCTGGACAGGAAGCAAAGGTTTGAAAAGGCAAAGGAGTTTTTGATTGACAAAAAGCGGGCGGGCTTTGTGTTCGTTTTAAACCCCCAGCAGCTTCCCATTCTGGAGACCGAGAAGGCGGTGGGCTTCCTTGAGAGGAACGGTATACCGGTGGAGGGGATAATAATTAACCGGATAATGCCGGATGATATTGACAGCGAGTTCTTTGCCAAAAGGAAGCAGGTGGAGGACGGCTACCTAAGGCAGATAGAAGCAAAGTTTGGCGACAGGATACTTCACAGGATACCCCTTATGGAATACGATATAAGCGGCTATGAGAGCATTGACCGCGTGGCAAAGATTTTCAGTTAGGTGGTGGGTATATGGAAGGGGCCATCAAAAAGGCACAAAAAAGAATTGAAGACCTAAGGCGGGAAATAGAGGACCATAATTACCGGTATTACGTGCTGGATAATCCGATGATATCCGACCAGGACTTTGACGCCCTTATGCGGGAACTACAGGACTTGGAGGACAGGCACCCGGAATTTGTTTCTCCCCATTCTCCCACCCAGAGGGTGGGCGGTAAAGCCTCTGAGCGTTTTCCCAAGGTGGTACATACAATGCCTATGCTTAGCCTTGCAAATGCCTTTGATGAAGGGGAACTCCGGGACTTTGACCGACGGGTAAGGAGCGCGGTGGGCGATAGCGTGGAATACGTAACCGAGCTTAAGATAGACGGGCTATCGGTGGCCCTTACATACAAAGACGGTTTCTTTGAAAGGGGTGCCACCCGGGGGGACGGCGTGGTGGGCGAGGACGTCACCGCAAACTTGAAAACCATAAAGACAATACCGCTAAGGCTAAGGGACAGGGTTTTCCTGGAGGCAAGGGGGGAGGTCTTTATGCCGGTGCAGGGCTTTGAGAGGCTAAACCAAAGGCAAAAAGAACAGGGCCAGAGTCTTTTTGCAAACCCCAGGAATGCGGCGGCGGGCTCGCTCCGGCAACTGGACCCGGCGATTACCGCAGCTCGGCCTCTTGATATATTCCTATTCAACCTGGAGCACATAGAGGGAGTGGAAATAACCACCCATTCCGGGGGCCTTGAGTACCTTAAAGAGCAGGGGTTTAAGATAAGTCCGGGGTATAGGGTTTTTGAAAGCATGGAAGACGTAATTAAGCTTTGTGCCGAATGGCAGCAAAAAAGGGATACCCTTCCCTTCGAGATAGACGGTATTGTGGTAAAGTTAAATTCGCTGCGTCAAAGGGCCCTTTTAGGCGTCACCAGCAAAAACCCGCGCTGGGCGATAGCTTACAAGTTCCCGGCCCAGCAAAAAAAGACCAGGGTTAGGGATATAATAATCCAAGTGGGCAGGACCGGGGCCTTAACCCCCACCGCCATACTGGAGCCGGTAAGTATTTCCGGTTCCACCGTGGGGAGGGCCACGCTGCACAACGAGGACTATATACGGCAAAAGGATATTAGGATAGGCGATAGGGTATTGGTAAAGAAAGCGGGGGATATTATACCCGAGGTTACCGGGGTGCTGGCGGAGGAAAGGACCGGCGACGAGAAGATATTTCGTATGCCGGCCAAGTGTCCGGTGTGCGGTTCCGATGCGGTAAGGGCGGAGGGGGAGGCAGTCACCCGGTGCACCGGCATAGCCTGCCCGGCCAGGACGAGACGAAGTATAATACATTTCGTATCCCGGGACGCCATGGACATAGCCGGTCTTGGGCCATCGATAATTGAGCTTTTGCTGGATAATGACCTAATAAGGGACGCCTCCGACCTGTACCGGTTAAAGGACAGGCGGGAAGAATTAACCGGTCTTGAGCGCATGGGCCAAAAGTCGGTGGACAACCTTTTGTCCTCCATAGAGGCCTCCAAGACAAGGGGCCTTGCCCGGGTAATAACGGCGCTGGGAATACCCTTTGTGGGAGTAAGGGCCTCCACCTTGTTGGCGCAGCATTTTGGGTCGATGGACGCGCTGCAAAGCGCGGATGCAGGGGACCTTACCTCGGTACCCGAGATAGGCGCAATTATGGCAGGGAGCATTATTACATTCTTTAAACAGCAACAGAACAGGGAGTTTGTTGAAAGGTTAAAAATCGCTGGGGTTGATATGACCGCCGAAAAGAAGGACACCGGCGGGCCGGAGCCCCTTGGGGGCATGACCTTTGTACTTACCGGTACGCTGGAGGGTTATACACGTAGCGAAGCCGCCAGGGTAATAGAGGGCTTGGGGGGAAAGGTTGCTTCAAGCGTCAGCAAAAATACCCATTATGTGCTGGTCGGTGAAAACCCCGGCAGCAAACTGGACAGGGCCAATAAGCTGGGGGTTAAGGTAATTGATGAAGCGGCGTTTGAAAGCCTTATAGGTAACACCGATTAATCGTTGTGTCCATATACAGCGCATTAATAGTATTATACTCCTTTACCTGTCGTTCTACAGAAGTGAAGCTGCCAGTCATTTAAGAGGGCGAGCCCGAAGAATCCGACACGCCTTTATGTCGTTCTGAACGTAGTGAAGAATCCTTCGAAGGCAGGCATAAGATCCTTCGCTTCGCTCAGGATGACAGAAGCGCTCAGCATGACAGGCTTAGGGATGTAAATGTTATATACGGAGGTGACAGGATGATTACAAAGGAGGACGTGGAATACGTTGCAGGCCTTGCAAGGTTAGAGTTAACCGAAGAGGAGAAGGAGGAGTTCGCAAAAACCCTTGGCGATATACTGGAATATGTGCAGCGGCTTGAGGATGTGGATACCGGTTCTGTGCAGACAACCGCCCACATACTGCCGCTAATAAATGTATATCGGGAAGACGAGGTGGAACCTTCCGTCGACAGGGAAAGAATACTGGCAAACGCTCCGGACACACTAAACGGATGTTTCAGGGTGCCAAGGGTGATTTAGAACTCTGTTTATAGGATTGGAGGTAGCTGATAGATGCACTATTACATGACGGCCAGTGAGTTGGCCCAAAGGATTAAGAAAAAAGATGTAAGCGCCGAAGAGACAGCCCGGTCATTTATAGAAAGGATAGAAGAACTTGACGGAAGCATTGGCTCTTTCATAACGGTAGAAAAGGACCGTGCCCTTGATACTGCAAGGGATATTGACAAAAAGCTAAGGCAGGGATGCGAATTATCCCCCCTGGCGGGGATACCGATAGCTCTTAAGGATAACATTTGTACCGAAAACATAAGGACAACCTGTGCATCCAAAACTCTGGAGGACTTTGTACCGTCCTATAGCGCCGACGTTTATGAAAGGTTGGAGAAAGCGGGATGCATAACTTTAGGAAAGACAAATATGGACGAGTTCGCAATGGGGTCATCCACCGAAAGCTCTGTCTTTAAGGTCACAAGGAACCCCTGGGATTACAGCAGGATACCGGGGGGCTCAAGCGGTGGCTCGGCGGCAGCGGTGGCTGCCGGCATGGCAGCCTTTGCCCTGGGTACCGACACCGGCGGGTCGGTGAGACAGCCAGCGGCCCTGTGCGGTATGGTGGGAATGAAGCCAACCTACGGCAGGGTATCCAGATACGGGGTTGTGGCCTTTGCCTCGTCTTTGGACCAGGTTGGGCCCATAACAAGGGACGTAAGGGACTGTGCCCTTGTACTAAATCATATTTGCGGCCATGACCGGCGGGATTCCACATCCATGAATGTAGCGGTGCCAGACTTCCAGCAAGGCCTTGAAGAGGGCATAAAGGGAATGCGGATAGGAATACCTTCCGAGTATTTCGGTGAAGGTATAGAGCAGGGAGTCCGGGACAGGGTGACCGATGCAATAGGTGTGCTGGAGGACCTTGGCGCGGAATGCGAAGAGGTGTCGCTGCCCCATACCCCTTACGCGCTGTCGGTCTATTACATAATCTCGTCGGCGGAGGCCAGCTCCAACATGGGAAGATACGATGGGATAAGGTACGGTTACAGGGCAAAGGATTACTCAGACCTTTTGGATATGTACATAAAAACACGGAGCGAAGGGTTCGGGGCGGTGGTTAAGCAAAGGGTTATGCTGGGCACCTATGCCCTTAGCTCCGGCTGTTATGAAGCGTACTACAAAAAGGCCCAGAAGGTAAGAACGCTTATTAAGGCTGATTTTGACAGCGTGTTTGAGGATTATGACCTCATTGTATGTCCCACATCGCCCTTTGTGGCCTTCAGGTTAGGAGAAAAGACCGATGACCCGCTTGAGAATAGCCTGTCCGACGTATACACTATCCCGGCCAACATTGCAGGCCTGCCGGCGTTGTCGGTACCCTGCGGCTTTTCGGAGGGGCTGCCGGTGGGGCTGCAGTTTATTGGGAAACCCTTTGCAGAGAACACGCTTCTTAGAGCGGCCTACGCATATGAGCAGAATACAGGGTTTCACACAACGCACCCGCAGGTTAAAGGAGGCGCTATGCAATGAACTATGAGACGGTAATAGGGCTTGAAATACATGCCGAACTAGCTACAAAGACCAAAATATTTTGTGGCTGCACCACATCCTTTGGCGGCGGGGAAAACACCCAATGCTGCCCGGTGTGCCTGGGGCACCCGGGGACGCTGCCGGTGCTAAACAAAAAGGTGGTTGAATACGCCGTTAAGGCGGGGCTTGCTACTAACTGTAGCATTAACGGTTTCAGCAAGCTGGACCGTAAGAATTATTTTTATCCTGATTTGCCAAAGGCGTACCAGATATCCCAGTTCGACCGGCCGGTTTGCGAAGAAGGGTACCTGGAGATAAAGGGGGGGTTTGGGAGCAAAAGAATTGGCATAACGCGGATACATATTGAGGAGGACGCCGGTAAGTTGCTGCACGAGACGGAGGATGGCAGCACCCTAGTGGACTATAACAGGGGCGGTGTACCTCTTATTGAGATTGTATCCGAGCCGGATATGAGGAGCGCGGAAGAAGCGCGGCTGTATGCGGAAAAGATTAAGACAATACTGGAATACACCGGTGTTTCCGACTGCAGGATGCAGGAGGGGTCATTAAGGTTTGACGTCAATTTGTCGGTAAGGCCGAAGGGAAGCGAAAAGCTGGGCACAAGGACTGAGATCAAAAACTTAAACTCCTTTAGAGCATTGGTTAACGCCATCGAGAATGAAAGCGAAAGACAAATAAAGGTATTGGAATCCGGTGGTGAGGTGGTACAGGAAACCCGTAAATGGGATGATATAACCAGCAAGAACACCTCATTGCGGAGCAAGGAGGAGGCCCACGATTACCGGTATTTCCCCGAGCCGGACCTGGTGCCGGTGGTGCTGGATAAGGAGTATATTGAGCGTATAAGAAAGGACCTTCCGGAGTTGCCGGACATAAGGAGCAAGAGGTACGTGGAGAAATGGGGCCTTCCGGAATACGATGCCGGGGTGATAACCGCATCACAATCTATGGCCGTGTTTTTTGAAGATTGCGTTAACGCCTATGACGGCGATCCCAAGACGGTCAGCAACTGGGTGATGGGAGAGCTTATGAGGCTTTTGAACGAAAAGGGCGCCGGAGCCGAGCATATATCCTTCCCAGCTGTGTACCTGGCGGACCTGCTGAAGCTTGTGGACGACGGAACGGTGAGCGGCTCCGCTGCAAAGAAGGTGTTCGCCGAAATGTTTGAAACCGGGGAGCAGCCAAAGATATTGGTGGAACGGTTGGGACTTTCGCAGATAAGCGATGAGGAGGCCCTTACCCGTATAATTAGCCAGGTAATGGAGAAAAATCCACAGTCGGTGGAGGACTATAGAAGAGGCATCAAGAAAGCGATGGGGTTCCTTGTTGGGCAGACCATGAAGGAGACAAAGGGTAAAGCAAACCCCGCCCTTGTTAATAAAATACTCAAAAAACTTCTGTAAATCAAAAACCAGGGGGGACGGTTCCCCTGGTTTTTTGATCTGTACCTGGATTAGTAGATCCACCTTTTTCTTATATTATGGGTACTAATTAAGAAAAGCCCCAGGCTGTAGCCCAAAAGCACTAAAAGGCTAACCCACATCTGAATGGAGCCATTGTAATTGATCGAGGATTTAAGAATGTCAGCACCGTAGGTTAGTGGCAGCATATAGGATAGTGGCCTCACAATAACTGGGAGGTCCTCTATCGGGATAAAAAGGCCACAAAGAAACATCATGGGGAAGCGGAAAAAATTGGAGAACGTTTGCGCTTCAAAGACTTCGCTCACTGAGACTGCAATAAACAGCCCAAGAAAAGTAGACGTAACGGCGATGAAAACGACACCTATTATGGCAGAAATCCAGTTGACACCGGAAAGGTTAGCCAAGAATGAAGCGAAAACTACTGGAATGAAAGCGTTGATAATACCGAACACTATTGCACCAGTGGTTTTGGCCAACATCAGAAGGTTTAGGCTAATTGGTGCAAGCAGTAGCCTCTCAAAGGATCGGCTCTTTCTTTCAAAGGTTATCGTTACTGCAAGCATCGAAGTGGTTCCAAACAGGACGGATAAGGCCATAACCCCTGGTAGGATGCCCCTGATATCAACGTCACTGGATGACCTAATGAAAAACATAAGCGTCCAGGATACGGGGAAGATTATGCCCCAGCTTATATTTGGCGGTTTAAGGTAGTAGTTCTTCATGTCCTTCATCAAAATGCTAAAGAAAGCCAAAAGTTTTTTCATTTTTTCTTCCCCTCCTTTTCCTTCCTTAGCTTGTCAATTCCGATTCCTGTGATTTTGACGAAGATGTCTTCCAGGGAAGGGCGTATGACTTTGGCTTCGCTTACTTTGATGCCATTGTCATCGAAAAACCTCATGAACGGCATCAGCTCAATCTCTGCTGCAGAGCTAATTCTGATACTATGGTCAGTCATGTTTTTAATAGTTATGCCGGAAAAGTTGCTTAATAGGAGTTTTTCCAAGCTAGAACCGCTTTTATCCATGGCAAATTCAACGGTGTTTTCCTGTTGCGCTTCAACCATTAAATCGTTGACTTTACTTACCTTGACAACCCTGCCTTCAACAATGAAGCCTATTCGATGGCAAAGCCTTTCGGCGTCTTCTATGTAATGGGTGGTTAAGAAAATGGTTGTACCCTTTTCGTTAAGTTCTTTTATCATCTTTCTGATTTGCCTTGCGCTTTCTACGTCGATACCGGTGGTTGGTTCATCTAAGAATAATATCTCCGGCTCATGAATGATACCGGCAGCGATGGTAAGTTTTCTTTTCATACCCTTTGAATAGGCCCTGAAAGGCCGGTTTCCCGCACTATCAAGAGTGAACTGTTTTAATAGTTCTTTGGCTCTTTTTTCTCGAACTGTTTTTTCAATACCGTAAAGGGAAGCACAAAAAACGAGATTCTCGAATCCGCTCATGTCATCATAAAGATTGCTCTCATCGGGTACTATACCGATGATCTGCTGAACCTTTTTAATATCCTTGATACCGTCCTGTCCTGCAATGGTAATCTTGCCGGATGTAGGATTGGCTAATCCAGTAAGCATGTTGATGGTTGTGGTTTTACCCGCACCGTTAGGGCCCAAAAAGCCAAAAACCTCACCCTTCTCCACGGAAAAGCCGATTTTTTTTACGGCTTTGAAGTTGCCAAAATTTTTGCTAAGGTTTTTTACTTCAATGATGTTCAAATTCTAAGCCTCCTAAAAAAGCTTAACATGAGCAAGCTATATACAACGCACTAATAGCATTACATTCCCTTATATGTCATTCCGGAGAAGCTAAGCCCCAAGAAGCCGACTCCGTCGTTTAAGAGGACGTTCTTATATGTCATTCTGAGGGCGAAGCCCGAAGAATCCGACACGCCTTTATGTCGTTCTGAACGTAGTGAAGAATCTTCCTAGAGGCAGACATAAGATCCTTCGCTGCGCTCAGGATGACAATCGCTTTGCTCATGTTAAGCTAAAATCTTACTTGTTCTCTTCTTCCTTACAATCGCAAGGATGGTCTTTCTCATCACAGTGGCAATGCTTAATTTGCTCTTCGCTGCACTTTCCTTCCTCTGGCTTTAGCTCTGGGTGTTCACATTTTGATTTACACATTTATTCTTCCCCCTTTCCACAGCATGAATGATTTTTTGAAATATATTTATGGCAATCTGAATTAATCTGAACCGTCTCGGATAACTCAACAATCTCTTTTGCTGCATCCTTTAATAAATTCCGATCCACGTAATAATGCGTAAAGTAGCCTCGTTTGTCTCCTTTAACTAACCCAGCGGTTCGCAGGATTTTTAAATGTTGAGAGACTGCAGATTCAGATATGTTAAGTCTTTTTGCCAATGCGCCCACACAATAATCATGGCTTAAAAGTAGCTTTATCAAGTTGTATCGAGTTTCATCGGATAGAGATTTTAATATTTCAATTAATTCAGGTATGGCTATCACCTCGCATTTTAATTAAGTAAATCCTAAAATAAATAATATATCACTAAAATATATTTGTCAATACTTAATATCCGAACCCTCAAAATAACGCAAAGATACCCCAAACCCTAATGCTGCAAGGGTATCGGTTTGGGGCGGGTGGGAATTCGATTTATATGTAAATATGGTAGTAGCTTTGATCGCAATACGGTGTGTCACCATTCCTTTTTTCACACAACTGTCTTACGGGCATATATTGGTATTATATTATTCGTAAGGAGGTCAGCATTTTAATGGTTGAACTTACTTTGCTACACTGGATATATACCATAATGGTTATTGTGATATTGGCAGTCATGATAGCCCGCAGGGATACCATAATACCTTGTATAGCGGGTATTTTTTTGATTGGACTTGCCGCAAAGGGTTCGGTGATCGACGGTACCCGCGCCATATTCGATTCCCTTGTTGTTGCAGGCTTTGAATTATTCTCGGTAATACTGGTAATATCCCTCATTGTGGCGATGTCCAAATTAATGGAGGACATAGGGGCCAATGTCCTTATGGTGAGACCCTTTGCGCGGTTTATAAAAACTCCTGATATCGCTTTTTGGTTTATTGGAATAGTCATGCTGGTGGTATCGTGGTTCTTCTGGCCCTCCCCCGCCACCGTCCTTGTGGGAGCGGTGCTGCTGCCGGTGGGCCTTAAGGTAGGGCTTCCAGCCATTGGGGTTGCGATGGCGATAAACCTGTTCGGCCACGGGATCGGGCTGTCGAGCGACTATATTATCCAGGGCGCGCCCACCATAACTGCCACCGCCGCCGGGGTTGAGGTAGTGGACGTAATGGTCAAGGGTATCCCCTTGGTGGCCGTAATGGGCATCACCACTGTGGTGGCGGCATATATATTTCTTAAAAGGGATATGAGGCTTGGCAGGATTGAGAATACATTAGTTCAAGAATATGAAAAGAAAAAGCACATAAAGCCTACCGGGATAAGCAGATTTACCGCTGTTTTGGTACCTGTTGCCTTCGCCCTTGATGTGGTGGCCATGTTTGTCTTCGATTTAACGGGCGGCGATGCCACAGCCCTTGTGGGAGGCACTGCACTGATACTAATGGCACTAATAAGCGTTCTGGCCTATAAGGGCAAAGCCCTGGACCGGGCAGCGACGTTTATGAGGGAAGGCTTCAAGTTTGGAATGGAAATATTCGGACCGGTTATCCCGATAGCTGCCTTCTTTTACCTGGGCGAGATAGCCCCTATACAATCAGTGTTGGGCGAGGCTGTGATGCCGGTGGGTTCGGAAGGGATACTTTCGGATATGGGCCGTGCCCTTGCGGCTGCGGTCCCGATGAACAGGCCCATGGTTGCAACGATGGAAACAATAGTGGGTGCTATAACGGGCCTGGACGGCTCGGGCTTTTCCGGGATGTCGCTGGCAGGGTCGCTGGCACGGGTCTTTGGCACCGCCGTTGACGGCTGCATAGCAACACTGGGTGCCCTCGGGCAGATCGGTGCTATATGGGTGGGCGGTGGAACCCTGATACCCTGGGCGTTACTGCCTGCTGCAGCCATATGCAGGGTCCTGCCCATTGACCTGGCAAGGCGGAACTTCAAACCTGTTATGATTGGTTTTATAGTGACTACCATTATAGCTATGTTTCTTATTTAGGACTGGCCCTTGACTGCGGCGAATCTTTTTGCTCGAAATAGGCACATTTTGAACTGCCTATGGCTGATACAATGCCCACATGGGTAAGCTCGCATTTGCCGTTATTTTGATGGCGACAGTTCTCGGAACAATTGATGTTGGTCAAAAAAATCCACCTCCGCATATTAGAATGCCCATTGTTCACGAAAAAAACCTAAGGCCTCGGATAACCAAGGCCTTAGGTTTTATATTACTATAATCAGGCTCCATGAAGCCCTATGAAAAGATCAAGCAGTTGCTTTATAATAAGACTATAGCCCCGGTAATGCCGGGGCCTTTGAATATTATTATTCATAATTCCAAACCTTAACATATGTACAACTCATTTAAAACTTTACATCTATATATAACGTGATAAAGACTTTACATCTCCTAGCGTGTCATCCTGAGCGTAGCGAAGGATCTTATGTCTGCCTCCAATAAAGATTCTTCAGGCTTCGCCTTCAGAACGACATAGTCGGATTCTTCGGGCTTCGCTTCTTCGGAATGACAGATAAAGGGATGTGATACTATTAGCACGTTATATATGGAAAGCGGCAAGATAGCGGCCAGATAAAGGAGGTGTGACATGTTATTTCCCGATTACAGCCAGACTGGACTAGTTTATCACGTGATTTCCCTTAACGACCTTGCAAAGGTTAAGACCCACGGCATAAGCTACGATGATAAGGCAACCTACCAGGAAAAATACAAGGACTATCATGTTTTTGTGAACCGGTACAGGCCTAAAAAAATACCCGATTGGGTGGATAGGACAAGGGCCGTATTTGCCAGCATGAACTTCAGGGAGGACCACGCATTTCATTCCCACAGCATGCTGCTGGCGTTTAGTATTGACCCCTCAAGGTGCTGGGTTGCCAATGAAAATCGGGCCAACCAGCTTTACGAGCCTTTTATACTGCACAGCGTTGAGGGCTTTTACGATGCAAGGGATTATCTTGAAGGACCGGGCAGGGATTTAATAAAAGAGTACTGGGATACATCCCTTTCCTTTACCGATAATCTGAGTATAAGAAGGGACAGGACAAAGGGGTACGACGCAGAGGTCCTGGTGTTCCACGACATAAAGCCGGAGGATATTCAGTACATCGCGATAGTGTCCGACCACAGGATTATGACGGTGGATACGTGGAGGAAAACTTTTTGCAGCGGTAAGGAATAGTGATATAATCAAATAATAGGTTAATATTACATAATGCAAAGAGGGGATAGGTCATGAAAAGCGGCAAGCTGCCATCCGACGTTCTTGAACAGAAGATATTCTCCAATTTCCGGTTCAAAAGGGAAGAGGTGCTGGTAAGGCCGCAGGTGGGCGAGGACTGCAGCGTGCTAGACTTCGGGGATTACGTCTGCGTTTTGTCCACCGACCCAATCACCGGCGCGGCAAACGAAATAGGGCGTCTTGCTGTACATATTTCCTGCAACGACGTGGCGGCCAACGGCGTAGAACCCTTCGGGCTGCTGCTTACCATACTTGCCCCGGAGGGGACAACCCTGGAGGTGCTGCAGGACATTGTACGCCAGGCTGCAGAGGAGGCGGCCTCCCTTAGGGTTGAGATAATAGGGGGGCATACCGAAATAACCCAGGCCGTTAACCGAATAGTGGTGTCTACCACCGCCATAGGCAGGGTAGAAAAGGACAAAGTGGTAAAATCCGCCGGTGCCCTGCCGGGGGACAGTATTATACTTACCAAGTGGGCCGGTCTTGAGGGCACCGCCATTATAGCCCACGACCTTGCAAAGCGGCTGGATGACAGGGTGGATGGGCGGCTTTTGGAGAACGCCCGGTCCTTTATGGAGCATATAAGCGTGGTCAAGGAAGGAATGATAGGGGGCAGAATGGGCGCTTCGGCGATGCATGATGTGACTGAGGGAGGGGTGCTGGGTGCCCTGTGGGAGATCGCCGAGGCCTCGGAAGTGGGTATTAGGGTGTACCGGGACAGGATACCGGTAAGGCCCGAAACCAGGGCCATATGCGAAGAACTGGGGTTGGACCCCCTTAAGCTTATCTCCAGCGGCTGTATGCTAATTACTTGCCGTGACGGGGGGAAAATATTAAAAGCCCTCCGGGATGAAGGAATCCCAGCGTCAATTATAGGGGAAGTGGTGGAAGAAGGAAGAACACTTGTGACCGATGAAGGGGAAGTGCCCATTGACTCGCCCCAGAGCGATGAACTCTATAAAGTCCTTTAGAGGTCACAGGTAACAGTTCATAGTTGGTAGCTCGTAGTTCGTAGTTTCTGAGCCACAGGTATCAATCGGGGACATACCTCAGCAAGGAATTCTGATGGGGACATACCGCGACAAGGAATACCCACAAAAAGCGGTGTGTCGCCTTACCTTAATTCAGCAGAGGTGTGTCCCCATTCCTTAAACAGCATTTTCACGGATCACAGGTCACGGATTATTAGCCTCTTCGTTTTAGACGGAGGGGCATTCGGTTTTTTTGGAACATTACGCTGTCGATTTAGGTCAAATGATTTGGTTGGTAGTTTGTAGCTGGTAGTTGGTAGGTGTTGGGGTAAAGCTTTCGTATCAAGGAATACACGTCGCCGACCATTGGCCGCTATATTACACTGTTATTACAGCAGTATTACAGGGGCATTAAATTTACATAATTGAACTAAAACCAACAAAAAATAGGGGGTTTTATGATATAATAAGTCGAAAACACGTGATAGAAAACGGAGTATTGGACACGTGATACAAGGTATTTTTTTACATCAGGGGGTTATGGAATTGAAAAAGGCAGCGGCGCTGGTATTGATTGTGGTTATACTTATGTCGTGCACCAACGTATATGCACTTAAGGAGCAACAGCTAATACTACATATGGATGGTAAACAGGTTACATACAAAGCCCCCCCGGTTACGATAAAACTGGACGGCGAGGTACTTAATTCGGACGTTCCCGCAGTTATAATAGATGACAGGACTCTTGTACCAATACGCATAATAACCGAAAGCACCGGAGCTAGCGTTGACTGGGACGGGGAAAGCTACCAGGTAACCATAAATACCGGGGACAAAAGAGTTAAGCTAAAAATAAACAGCAGCGAGATGGATATTAACGGTAGCAAGGTGAAGCTGGAGGTCCCTGCCAAGCTGATAAACGACCGGACAATGGTCCCGGTAAGGGCCATTACCGAGGTGTTGGGCCTGGATGTGGGCTGGGATAGTTCCACCTACACGGTGCTGCTTACATCACCAAAGGCCGAGATACTGGATATGCGGTACGACAGTCGGGAGGATGCAATTATACTCAAGACCACCGGTGATGCTACTTACCGGACCATGTTTTTGCAGGAGCCGGACAGATTGGTAATAGACTTCCACAACACCGTCTTCCGGTCAGATACGAACAGGATAGACGTAGACAGGGGTAATATGCTCCGGGTAAGGGCGTCGCAGTTTGAGGTAAACCCCAACATATCCAGGGTTGTGATAGACCTTACCAGCCCCTCGGGATATAGCATAGACTATGACGGGGATGCAAAGCAGATTAAGATAAGAACGGTAAATACGATAGATGATATTCGCTACGTGGATGCGGGAGATAGAAAACTGCTTGTGGTGGACGCCACCTCAAGGCTGGACTTTCAGACCATGACGCTGCAAAAACCCGACAGGATTGTGGTGGATATGTTCAACACCCGCCTTGGGAATATGAAAGACGGCTCCATTCCTATAGCAAGGGACGGTATCCGGGCGATAAGGTTTTCACAGTTCGAGGAGAACACTGTAAGGGCGGTAATAGACCTTGACCATGCTCTCCAGTACAACATAGAGAATAGCGAAAAGGGGCTGCAGGTGTTCATAGACGGTTTCCCGCTCCGGTCTATTGAGTACGTCGGCACGGGATGGAAGACAGGTACCCTTTCGATAGACATAAGGGAAAGGGTGGAATACAGCGTAAAGTACGATGAGGATGAAAGGACCGTCACCATTGGAATACCCGACAAGAACGCCTTTATTGAAGAAGGGGAAGTACTAATTAACAACGGGGTTGTAGACAGGATAGTATCCATACCCTACAAATCTTCCGACAAGGCTGGCTATATAGTTGTGTATCTCAAGGAGGAGGCCAGGTACAGGGTAACCTCGCCTAAAAAGGCCAGCGAAATTATGCTGGAACTATCGGCGGTGCCTTCTTTGTACCAGGATACGCTAATAGTAATAGACCCCGGTCACGGCGGTGCTGACCCAGGAGCAAACCACGCCGGTGTCAAGGAGAAGGACATAAACATAGATGTGTCCAACCGGCTGAGAGCACTGCTGGAGGACTTAGGTTTCAGGACCCTTATGATAAGGGAGGGCGACACCTTTGTAGACCTGTACGAAAGGGCAAATATTGCCAACGCGGCTAATGCTGATTTGTATATAAGCGTTCATGCCAACGCTCATGAGACCAACAGCTCCATTTACGGTGTGGAGACTCTGTACTACCCCTCTGAGAATAGCGAACTGGACTACAGGGACAACTACACGCTGGCAAAGATAATACAGCAGGAGCTACTCCGGGAGCTCAAAACCGTTGACAGGGGATTAATACCAAGGCCAAACCTGGTGGTTACCCGGGAGACAAAGATGCCGGCTGTTATTGCGGAACTAGGATTTTTGACAAACAGCAATGAAAGGGCTCTGCTGTTAACCGAGGATTATAGACAGAGGTGTGCCCAAGCGTTATCAAACGGTATAGTGCGGTATGTAAATGAGATACTGCTGACCAATGAATAAATAAGGCAGTAATTAGCCCGGGAACCCGAGTTTCCCGGCTTTTTTATGTTGACTTTGTTCGAAGGAAATATTAGTATTTTCTTTGAATATGAAATAATAAGGACCAAAAATTTAATACTAATCCTATGGAGGGAATCATATGGGTGTTCTATTTAATTTTCTATTTATATTCTTTGCAAGGGTTATAGATGTGTCTATGTTCACGGTCAGGACGCTGTTGTTAGTGCGGGCAAAAAATATATTGCTGCCATCCTAGGTTTTTTTGAGGTAACCATTTACATCGTGGCTCTTGGCAGGGTTATGAGTACATTGGACAATTGGGTAAACATACTGGCGTATTCCCTGGGTTTTGCTGTGGGCAATGTTATGGGAAGCATAATTGAAAGTAAAATGGCCATCGGAACCATTACGGTCAGGATTGTCCCGAAAAAAACATGCGATGAAGAGCTGGCAGAAAAGCTCCGGGGCATGGGCTTTGGCGTTACAATGATTGAGGGTATTGGCAAGAACGGTCCCGTGTGCATGCTGGATACAACGCTTCATAGAAAAGAACTGCACGTGTTGATGGACTACATTAAAAAAACCGATGCCGAAGCCTTTGTTACCGTCAGCGATGCCCGGGAAACAAGGGGCGGATACATGAGGAGCGTTAAGAGGAAATAAAAATCATAGCGTCCAATCCTTCCTAATATATTTTAACAGGGGACCAATATGGGAAGTGGGAAGTGGGAAGTGGGAAGTGGGAAGTGGGAAGTGAGAAGCGGGAATGATGAAGCAAAGAATCTAAGCTAAAAATCCCATCTCTGACAATCCATCTTCAATATCCCAGCAAGGTATACCCCGGCTTTAGTCAAAGAAGATCAGGGAGGAATTGGAATGTCAAAACGCATTGCTGCGGTGGCAATAATAGTCTGTATGACGGTCTTTATAACGGGCTGCCAGAACCCCGTTACCATGTTTTTAGATTGGCTAAACGGTAGTGGCGACAGCCGGGAGGCACCTAGGGCTGATATCCAATCCGGAGAGGATGTGGAGATTGGCGGGGCGGCAGGCGCCAGGATAAGGGACACGGTGATGTATTACAGGGACAGCGAGGGATACCTTGTCCCGGTTTTGGTTGATATAGAATGGGAGGAAGGCATCGCCAAGGCCGCGCTGCAAAGGCTTATTTCCGACACTGAGCTGTCTGTGATGGCACAGGATACAGGGCTTTATTCCGCCATTCCTGCGGGTACCGAGGTGTTGGGACTTACCATAAGGGACGGGTTGGCCAAGGTGGACCTGTCGCATGAGGCTTTAGGCTACGGTACTGCGCAGGAGGAGGAATTGATGCTTAAGAGCGTGGTGTATACTCTCACCGAATTCAATACGGTGGATAGGGTTCAGTTTATGT
Source organism: Clostridiales bacterium (assembly GCA_012523075.1). Taxonomy (GTDB): domain Bacteria; phylum Bacillota; class Clostridia; order Ch29; family Ch29; genus JAAYEV01. The sequence continues at coordinate 44,513 of JAAYJF010000103.1, forward strand.
TTGATGGGAAAGTGGTGGAGGCGATGAAGTACGGAACCCGCACCGGCAGCCCTACTGAAAGGGAAGATATAAATGCCATTGGCGATGTGGCAGGCTCCAAGGTAACGGTATTTTTCCACCGTACAAACGAAAGGGGTTACGAATACTTTGTACCGGTAACACTGGGCACCGGTACCGCTGGGTCGGATATGGACGCGGCGGTTAAATGCCTTATAGAAGGTCCGCCGGCTGGAAGCGGTTTGCAGTCCTCTATACCGGACAATGTGAAGGTAAAAGGAATGGGGACAAAAAACGGCATAGCTTATCTCAATTTTGAGAAAGGAATTTTCAATTATGAGGGTGGCGAGA
>JAAYJF010000144.1 GCA_012523075.1 Clostridiales bacterium
AGTCCGGTAACATATCCGGCCCCACAAGTGAAGCAATAAGGTATAGGCTCAACCAGGACAACCGTATCCCCCCCAATACCTTCGACGACCATGACCGGGACGCACCGCAGATATTATACGTACCGGTTGTTGAGCTCGATGCATCAAGCGGCAACAAAAAGGTGCGAATACTTGGCTTTGCCGCCTTCTTCGTCACTGGAGTGCCCGGCAGCGGCAACGAAAGCGAAATAGAAGGCTACTTTATTAAAACGGTAAAAAGCGGCGCCGGCTCGGAGGGCCAGGCCAATTACGGCCTTACCACCTCCAGGCTGGTCAGTCATTAAAGGGGGTTATCCGGTGAATAAAAAGATAATAGCACTTGCAATACTTTTTACAATAATAACCTCGGTGGCAGTTTTTTTCTACCTGGAGAATTACAAGAAATCTATTGATTACAGGGAATATGCACAGGTGGTAATAGCCAACCGGACAATCCCCAATCGGTCAAAAATTACCCGGGACATGCTGGGGATGGTCACAAAGGACAGTGCCTATGTGCACCCCAACGCCTACAGGGACATTGATGCCGTTGCAGGCTCCATCGCCACAAGCAGAATCGCAAAGGGTGACGAGGTGCTAAAGGATTACATAGCTGCCCCCGGTGACATTGAAAAAGGCCTTGCCTTTGTGGTGCCTGACAACATGAGGGCCATAACCATTCCGGTAAACGAGGTATCGGCACTTAACTACATGGTACGACCGGGCGACATGGTGGACGTTATTGTTACCATAAGCCTCCAGGAGGAACTGCCCGATGGCAGTACCAAGTCCTACAACCAGAGCAATTACGTGCTGCAAAAGGTATTCGTGCTGGCCACCAACAGCAACTTGGGCTACGACAGCGGGTTTGTCAACCAGGAGGGAGGTACCTCCGGCAAGAACACCGTCACGCTGGCGGTATACCCCGAGCATGCGCTGCCCCTTGCGCTGGCCTGCGACTATGGTACAATAAGGCTATTACTTCGCAGCCCGGCGGATGAAAGGGAGACCTCGGTCAAGCCTTCTCTGCTGGAACACTTCATCCGAAAGGACGATACCAAATGACCATAAAAGTGCTTATAGTGGACGATGTGCCGGAAACCTGTAGCAACATCTCAAAGCTCCTGTCCTTCGACGAGGAGATAGAGGTTGTGGGCACCGCGAATAACGGAAAGGAAGCCCTGGACATGGTGGAAGCATTAAGGCCGGACGTGATGCTAATGGACATCAACATGCCGGTAATGGACGGCATTGAGGCAACCGAAAAAATATCCGTTGCCCATCCCGAGGTATCTATAATAATGACCACCGTCCAGAGCGAGTTGGATTATATAAAGAAGGCAATGGTGGCGGGAGCAAGGGATTACCTGGTAAAACCCTTCACCTCCGACCAGCTTATCAGCTCGGTTAAGAAAATCCACCGGCTAGATTTAAGGAAAAACAGGAAGAAACCGCCCACGCTGTCGTCCAAACCCAAAGCAATCGCCGTATACAGCCCAAAGGGGGGCATCGGCACCACCACCATTGCGGTTAACCTGGCGGTTATGTTACACCAGCTGACCGGTAAAAGGGTCGCCCTTCTTGATTTGGACCTCCAGTCCAGCGATATAGGAGTGATGCTGGATTTGAAACTAAGCAAGACCATAAGTGATATTGTACAAAACATCGGGTATCTTGACGGGGACCTTCTTAGCGAGTACATGTACAAGCACAGCTCGGGTATAGATGTGCTGCTGGCTCCTCCTGAACCCCAGTATGCGGAGCTGGTAAAGCCCGATTACCTAGAGAGGATACTAAAGATTTTAAAGCAGCAGTATGACTTCATTATAATGGACACCCCCTGCATCCTAGATGCCTTTAACGTGGCGGTAATGAATATGTCGGACGAGGTATTGATGGTGCTGGCTTTAGAGCTCACCACCGTACGCCGTGTGAAAAAGATAATGGACCTTATCAAGGAGCTGGGTATTACGAACAATCTCCGCTACGTACTTAACCGGTCCTCCGACGAGATCGGCCTCAACCGGCGGGAGGTGGAAAAACACCTTGGCATAACCATTGACAACCATATTTCCTCTAACGGCAAGGTGACTGTTAATGCGCTGAACAAGGGCGTACCCTTTGTAATAAACAGCCCCACGTCCAAGATTAGTGACGAGATAAAAAAGCTGGCG
>JAAYJF010000136.1 GCA_012523075.1 Clostridiales bacterium
AGAGAAAATAAAACCAAACAGACGAAGATTAAAGAAGTTAATATTGGAAAAGTGGTTAAAGGTGTGGAGCAAGATGCAAAAGAGCGTTCTTATTTTGAGGAAGAAGAGATCTTCACAGCCATAGAGAAGGCCAATTCAACCCTGAAAGGGGTCGATAAACGGTTTGAGTTCTCCATTCACGAAGGCACCAGGGAAATAATGGTGAAAGTGATAGATGACGCTACAGACGAGGTAATAAGGGAGATACCGCCTGAAAAGATACTTGACATGGTGGCAAAAATGTGGGAACTTGCAGGGATTTTGGTTGACAGAAAAATATGAGCTATATAGTTGTTATAAATAAGCGAGGTGATCCAATATGAGCAACCCTATAAGAATAGGCGGACTAGCCAGCGGCATGGATATTGATTTAATTGTATCAGACCTTATGAAAGCAGAACGGATCAGAGTGGACAAGCTGTACCAGAACAAACAAACGCTTCAGTGGCAGCAAGAATTTTACAGGGAAATTAATACGCGGTTGCTGAGCTTTAGAAACTCTGTATTCGACATGAGATTGCAGGCCACTTTGAAGAGAAATACTGCTATTGTCAGTGATGAAAGTATTCTAGCCGCCACTGCCGGGTCTACCGTCCAGGAAGGAACATATACCCTTAAAGTGAATGCGCTGGCCAGGCAGGCTGTTAAGGAAAGCGAAACGCCTTTGTCAAGGCCGATTAAGGGAAGTTCCCTGTCCGTTCCTGTAACGATAGATTCGGCCAACAATGAGTTCAAGATAACACTGGACGGGGTCGAGAAGGCTGTGGTATTGGATTCAAAAGTATATGACGGTACCGCAGGTAACACTCTGGAGGACTTGAAGAACGATTTGCAGGCCAAAATAGACGATGCTTTTGGAACCAATACATACGGGGAGCATCTGCTATCTGTCGGTCTGGAAGGCGACAGACTTACATTCCAGCCCGGCGGCGATTACAAGCCCCGGATTGTGCTTAATAGTGGCGAAAACGATGTCCTGACACTTCTTGGTTTTAATGATGGGGATAGTTTCAAGATAAATACAACCGATGCCCTAAAGACTATATCAAATGCATTTAATAACGACCCCTTTGCTTTGGGGGATACGATAGAATTCAGAATAAACGGCCAGACATTTTCCTATGATTTTGGCGAGGGCGGCGCCGATGAAAACAAAACCCTTGCAGGCATAATAAGCGATATTAACGCTAATACTGCTGCCGGTGTCGAGGTCCGTTACGATTCAATTACCGATAGAATAGTGATTAAATCAAAGGAATACGGCCCGGGAGCGAGGGTGCAAATAGAAAACATATCCGGCAACTTGTTTGGTGCCGATGGCGCAATACAGATTGATAATGGCGTTCATTACGGCAGCGGCTCAGAAATTGTGTTGAATGGAGTTACAATAACTAATTCAAGTAACAAGTTTACACTGGAAGGGATAAGCTTTACCCTTATGAAAGAATCCTCCCAGGGGGTTGAGATTAACGTTCAGAAGGATACCGGGAGTACCTTTGATGTAATTAAGGGTTTCGTTGAAGAATATAACAGCCTAATTGAACTAATTAACGGCAGGCTTACCGAAGAGAGGTTCAGGGTTTATCCGCCTTTGACAGAAGAACAGAAAAAAGCCATGAGCGAGAGGGATATCGAACTGTGGGAAGAAAAAGCCAAAAGCGGTCTTTTAAGGAGCGACCCTATGCTTAGGTCTATAGCAGCAAACCTTCGCTCAATAATGTACAGCCCCGTTGAAGGGCTTGACAGCCATACCAATATGCTGGCCGCCATAGGTATTGGTACAACCCATTGGACCGATATGGGTAAACTAAGCATAAATGAGGATAGGCTTAAAGAAGCGCTGAACAACAACCTGGAGGGTGTTGTATCCCTGTTTACCGGTAAAGCCGGTGAAACCGGAGTAAAAGGCATTGCAGTACAGCTATACGAAGCGGCAAATGATGCTATGGGCAGGGTGACTGCCAAGGCGGGAAGCCCAACTAGTTTGACGAGTTATGATAAAAGCTATATGGGGACCCGGATAAGAGAAGTGGACAACAGGATAGCAAGCATGGAAGAGTACCTGCTGCAGCTTGAGGACAGGTATTGGAAGCAGTTTATTGCCATGGAAAAGGCGTTGGACCAGATGAATTCCCAGAGCATGTGGCTCTCGCAACAGCTTATGTTTTGGGGCAATTGATTGACGGGGGGATGAGCAAATTGGCAATTCCAAATCCATATAAAAGTTACAAGGAAAACTCCATAAAAACCGTCGGCCCGGAGGAACTGGTTGTATTAATGTACAAGGGACTTGAAAAATACATAAAGCAGGGACGGATGTTTATCAATGAAAAGGATTACGGGAAGGCAAACGAAGCCCTGCTAAAGGCCCAGGACATTGTCAGTGAACTTATGCTTTCGCTTGACATGGAGATAGACATGTCCGATCAGCTTTATAACCTCTATGACTTTCTACTGGTCTGTCTCAGGGAGGCCAACATCAATAAGGAGGATACAAGTCTTAAGGATGTCCTTCCGATTGTGACAGGGCTTAGAGAGGCGTGGGAAGGCGCCCTTGTAAATATAAGACAGATAAAATACGGGAAATAGGGGGATACGTGGGGATGGCCCATCTTGCAAAACTGTTGAAGTACAGCGAAGAGAAGCTGGAAAAACTAAAACAGATTGAAAACATTACGGTGCAGCAGAAGACCGCCATTGACAGTCGGGACTTTGCGGCGCTAA